>DATDMX010000068.1:0-2632 GCA_036518575.1 Geobacteraceae bacterium
AAGATCAGCGCTAATCAGGATTCTTTTTCGCCGCGGCCGCCTCCCCCTCCGGCGTCCGATTCCACCACCCGCCCCCCAAGGCCTGGAAGAGCGCGGCTGTGTCGGCAAAGCGGGCGGCGCGGGCCGGCGCCACGGCCAGGCGTGCCTCCTGGTACTGGCGCTCGGCGCGAAGGAGCGTGAGGTAGCCCACGGCACCGAGGCGAAACTGCTCCTGGGCAGCCTCGAAGCTCTCCCGGGCCGCAGCTTCCGACTCCGCCAGCGCCTTGAGCGTCGCGGCGTCGCCGTTGAGGGCGCGGAGCACATCCGCCACGTTCAAAAACGCCTGGAGGACGGTCTCCCGGTACTGGGCCGCGGCAGCATCGTAAGCGGCGATGGCTGCCCGACGCTTGGCGGTGAACTCACCGCCGTGAAAAAGGGGCTGGAGGAGGCCGGCGCCCAGCCCCCAAACGGCGGTGCCCGCCGTGAACAGGGTCTCCGGCCGGGTCGCCTGAGAGCCGAGGTTTCCCGTGAGGGTCAACTGGGGATAGAGGGCGGCCGTGGCGACCCCCACGTCGGCACTCGCCGCACGGAGGAGTTCCTCGGCGGCGCGGATGTCGGGACGCTGCCGCACGAGCGCCGAGGGGACACTCACCGGCACCTCCCGGGGAAGCTGCAGCTCGTCGAGGCTGAATGTGGGGAGTCCGCCATCACCGGGAAAACGACCGGCGAGGACCGCCAGTTGATGACGCGTCTGCTCCAGCTCCTTTTCCAGGGGGGGGAGGGTCGCCCTGAGCTGGGCGAGTTGCGCCTGCTGGGCAAGAAGGTCGGCGAGGGGAACGGCGCCGAGGCGAAACTGCTCGTCCACGAGGCCAAGCTGCCTTTCCTGGAGCGCGAGGAGCTCCCGTGTCGCTGCGATGCGCAGCCGAAGTGACGCCTCCTTTACCGCCGTCGTGACGATGTTGGCGGCAAGCGTCAGGTGCGCACCCTCCAGCTGAAAACGCTGGTACTCCACCTGGGCACCCAGCCCCTCCAGTTCCCGCCGCCCCCCGCCGGCAAGGTCGAGGGCATAGGAGACATTCACCGAAGCATCGTAGAGGGTGAAGGCAAAACTGCTTCCCGGCTGGCCGAAGGCGGCCCCGGAAATCTGGGAACGGTTGACGGATGCCTTTCCGTCCACGCTCGGGTAGTAGACGGCGCCGCTGCGGGACCGCAGGTTCTCCTCAGCCTGACGAAGACGCGCCGCGGCCGTCGCGAGGGTCGGGCTTTCCGCGAGAGCCTGGCGGATCACCCGATCGAGGGGTTCGCTGTGAAAAAGGTGCCACCACTCTCCGGGTATTTCCCCGTCGGAGACGAAACGCTGCGCTTCGCCGCCGGCACCGGGAGCGGCGGCGGTCTCCGCCGGGAGCGGGGTCGCGGTGTAGGCAGCGGTCTTCGGCGCCGCGGGGGTGCGGAAGTCGGGACCGACGGCGCAGCCGGCCAGGAGAGCGGCCGCAAGGGCCGCGACAATCCCGTCGCGAACGCCCTGAGATAACGATGATCGGTTGACGAGTGATTTCACCAGCACTCCTGCAAGAGTCGACATGGCGGCACATCCGGCCGCAGTCGATAAATTGTACCATCTCTTCGCCCGACCGCGACCGAGCACGTTAGCTGGCGGTTGGCACAATGGGGGAAACGTTAATACAACGACCCCTCACCCTACAAGTGTGTTACAATAAACATACAAAAGAAGCACCAAGTTACCAAAGAAGGAAGGAGGTTTTCTTCATGTCAGACAAGAGGAGATACGGCATGGCGACCCCCTCCGACTGCGCGGTGGCACTCATAGATTACCAGCCAGCCATGTTTTCGGGGGTTCACTCCCACGATCGTACGACCATCCTGCAAAACGTCCAGATTCTCGCCAAAGCGGCCAGGCTCTTCAAGGTGCCCACGATTCTCTCCACCGTTGCTGCCGAGAGCTTCAGCGGCGCGATGATCCCTGAAGTTACGGGCATCTTCCCCGGCCAGACCCCCATCGACAGGACATCCATCAACGCCTGGCTCGACCGGAATTTCCAGGCGGCCGTCGCCAAGACCGGCCGTAAAAAAATCATCGTTGCCGGTCTGTGGACCGAGGCGTGCGTCCTCTTCCCCACCCTCGACCTGCTGAACGCCGGGTATGAGGTGTACGTACCGACGGATGCCTGCGGCGACGTCACCGAAGAAGCCCATGAGCGGGCCGTAGCGCGGCTCGTCCAGGCGGGTGCCGTTCCGATCACATCCCTCCAGTTCCTGTTCGAACTGCAACAGGATTGGGGACGAAGCGCCACCTATGACGGCTGCATGGAGATCCTGAAGGCTCATTCGCCCTACGGCATCGAAGTGCGGTTCGTCAAGGAATTCCTCGGCGGTCACGGCGAAGGCGAAAAACTGCGTCGTGCGGCCTAGGATTCGACACAGCGTGGCCTCGCACACGGCGAGGCCACTCACACGAACGGGCAGGGCTTTTCCGAGGGGATTGCAAGGAAAGACCTGCCCTTTTGCTTTTCTGAAACGACGGAAGGGAGGTACCAGCAATGAACTCACCCGACCTGATTCTCTATAACGGTAAAATTACCACCCTCGATGTCACTCGTCCCCAGGTTACTGCCGTCGCCATAACCGATGGCCG
>DATDMX010000069.1:0-2313 GCA_036518575.1 Geobacteraceae bacterium
CCAGCTTCCCGAGCGGCTTCTCTGCTGGCGCATCGACCGCGATCGCGCCACCCTCTTCGTCCTTGACGCCCCGGCGAAGGAGCTGGCGCAGGCGATCTCCTCCTACCGGCGCATGGTGCAGAACCTGGAGCCCCTGGAAAAGAATTCGCGCGAGCTCTACGACAAGCTCATCGCCCGGCCGCTGGCCGGGGTGGGGACGGTCCGCAGTCTCGGCATCGTACCCCACGGCAGCCTCCACTACCTCTCCTTTGCCACGCTGAGCGATGGCCGGGACTACCTCGTCGACCGCCAGTCCCTCTTCTACCTCCCGGCGGCGTCGGTCCTGCGCTACACCCTGGGCCGCCGCCAGGCCGAGAAGAACCTCAAGGTCCTCGCCGTGGGTAACCCCGATCTCGGCAACCGCTCCCTCGATCTCCCCTTTGCCGAGCGGGAGGCGGGGACCCTCAAGTGGGATTACCCCGACGTGACGGTCCTCACCCGCGAGCGTGCCACCAAGAGCTGGGTGAGCGCCCACATCAGCGAATTCGGCATCATTCATCTCGCCTCCCACGGCGAGTTCGACCCGGTCAACCCGCTCTTCTCGGCGGTGCGGCTGGCGCGTGACGAGAAATCGGACGGCAGGCTCCAGGCGGACGAGGTCTTCGGCCTCGACATCAAGGCCGACCTCGTGGTGCTGAGCGCCTGCCAGACCGGCCTGGGGGACGTGAAGAGCGGCGACGACGTGGTGGGGATGAACCGGGCCTTCCTCTTTGCCGGCACCCATGCGCTCATGTCGAGCCTCTGGCGGGTGAGCGACGTCTCCACCGCCATCCTCATGAAGCAGTTCTACCGCGAGTACGGCCGCAGCAACAAGGCCGACAGCCTGCGGCGGGCCATGCTCCACGTGAAGAACCGCTACCCCCATCCCGGCTACTGGGGCGCGTTCATCCTGAGCGGGGACTACGAGTGAGGCGGGAGAAATTGCCTCCATCATCGTTCTGCGCTATAGTTGTACGGTTCCGGATGCCGGGCATCGGGACACGATGTTGGTGACACACGGGGAAACCCGAACAGAGGAGGTCGAGGATGAGGAAAATGTATCTCATAGCCGTGGCGCTCTTGCTGGCCGTGACATGCACCGCCGCGCTGGCCGAAGAAAAGCGCTGGGTGGTGAGCGAGGGAACGACGCTCAAGAGTGAGGCTTCGGTGTCGGCGCAGGACGTTGCCCCCCTGCCCGTGGGCGCGGAGCTCTCCGTCATCGAGGGGCAGGGGCGCTGGCTCAAGGTGAAAAGTGCCAACGGCAAGCAAGGGTGGGTCTATGCCGGCCGCGTTGCCGACCAGCCCCCCGTTGCCGAGGTTTCAGGCGGTCAAGGCGGGGTCTTCGGCGGTACCATGCAGCAAAGCCAGATCGAGACGGCCAAGGCCGACAGCGCCCGCAGCATCCGCGGCCTCTCGCCCGAGGTCTCCCAGTACGCCAAGCAGCGGGGGACGCCGGAGAGCTACAAAAAGGCCCTCGACAAGGTGCTGGCCCGCAGGGTGAGCGCCAAGGAAGTGAAGGCCTTCCTGCGTGAAGGCAAAATCGGCGAATATGCGCAGTAAGGAGAGAGACATGAAAAAAGCGTATTTGACAATCCTCGCTGCCCTTGTCTGTTTTGTCGCCGCCGATGCCTCGGCCGGCCTTTTCGAGGAAATCGAGAAGTTCACCAGCCCCGACACCAAGGAGGGAAAGATCCTCTCCGGGGCGACCCAGGTCCTGTCGAGCGCCAAGGACATGGACTACAAGACCGAGTGCACCATCGGCGAGAGCCTGGCGCTCGAAGGGCTACAGCGTTTCGGCAAACCGGTGGAGAACGAGGGACTGCAGAAGTACGTGAACCTCGTGGGTAATGCCCTGGCCGCCAACAGCCGGCGCTCCACCATCCCCTACCAGTTCGCGGTTCTCGATAGCAAGGTGCCCAACGCCTTTGCCGCTCCCGGCGGGGTGATCTTCATCAGCAAGGCCCTGCTGGACATCCTGGAGAACGAATCGGAACTGGCTGCGGTCCTGGCCCATGAGGTGGGTCACGTAGCCGGGAAGCACGCCATCAGGAGCATCCGGCGTGCCCAGTTCCTGGAAGGCGCTGCGACCATCACCGCTGCCACCATGAAGGGGAACAACGGCAAGCAGTTTGAATCCATGATCGGCGACATGCAGAAGGTCGAGGCTTCCAGCAGCGACAAGAAAGGTTCCTGGTTCTCCACCCATCCGCCGCTGGACGAGCGGATCGACAACCTCCAGGGTGAGCTGAAGAAATATCCCGATCGCGCTTCCCTGGCCAAGGTTAAGGACCGTTT
>DATDMX010000070.1:0-2385 GCA_036518575.1 Geobacteraceae bacterium
GGGCTCGGTGGGAAAAGGGCTCGCCTATGGTGCCCAGGGGGGAACGTTCATCATCCAGGGAGACGCGGACAGCCGCGCCTGCATCAGACTCTCAGGCGCCGACGTGGTGCTGGGTGGCCGCATCCGCACCCCGGTGAACGACTCCCTCGGCAACCTGGCCGGGCGGGCCAACCTCAAGGGGTTTGCCTGCGAGTACATGACCGCCGGTCGCGTCGTGGTCCTGGGCGATCCCGGCCCCTGGCTCTGCTCGGGCATGACGGGCGGAACGCTCTATTGTCATCTGGACGAGGAGATGGGCTTTGACCGGGAAGCCCTGCGGCGGCGCCTGGCCCGCGGGGCGGGGGTGGAGATTCGCGCCGTGGAAGAAGAGGATGTGGCAAGTATCGAAGAACTTCTCGGCAAGTATCACCGCGAGCTCATCCACTCCCATCAGGAAGAGGAAGCCGACTGGGTGGCGAGTGCCATGGCAGGCTGCCGCACCCGCTTCGTCAAGGTGGTGCCGGAAAAAGCCCAGGTGGCCCCGCGCAGCACCGAGTAGGTCGATGGGATCACCACGTGAGTCCTGAGTGTGCCATGGCGTGCTCAGGGCTCACGCCTTCGAGTATCAATCCACCTTCAGGCGGTACCCTACTCCCGGCTCGGTGACGATGTAGCGGGGGCGCGACGGGTCCTTCTCGATCTTGTGGCGCAGGTTGCTGATATTGACCCGCAGCACGTGGGGCTGCTCCACGTAGGCTATCCCCCAGATCTGCTTGAGAATCTGACCGTGGGTCAGGACCTTTCCCGCATGGGTCACCAGAAGACGCAGGAGCTCGTATTCGGTGGGTGTGAGTTGCACGTCCGAGCCAGCCACCGATACGCGCCGATTGGGAAGGTTCACTTCCAGGTCGTCGAGCCGAAATACCGGTTCCGGTGACTGCTGTAGCGAACGACGCAACGCGACCCGTATCCTCGCCAGAAGCTCCGCCATGCCGAAAGGCTTGGTAATATAATCGTCCGCGCCGGCGTCCAGAGCCTTCACCTTGTCGTCCTCCCGCTCACGTACCGACAGGACGATGATCGGCACCTGCGACCACTCCCTGATCCGGCGAATCACTTCTACGCCGTCCATGTCGGGGAGCCCGAGGTCGAGAAGGATAATGTCAGGCCGTGTGGCGACCGCCGCCGCCAGAGCGGCGTGGCCGTTTTCCGCCTGATGGAGGGAAAACTCCCCGGTGCCAAGGGCGGTGTGCAGAAAGCGCTGGATCGACGCCTCGTCATCCACTATCAGGATACGCGGTAGATTAGTGCTCTTGTTCTCATTGGTCATTGCAGCGATCGTCCCCTTTTATCTCTTTCCTTAACCCGTCACGCCAACGGCAACGTGACCATTACCCGCAGCCCCCCGCCGGCCCGGTTTTCGGCACGAATCTTACCGCCGTGCGCCTCGACGATCCCCTTGCAGATGGCAAGCCCCAGCCCAGTCCCGCCGGCTCCTTCCGGCACTGGAATCCGGTAGAATTTGTCGAAGACCCTGTGCAGGTCGGCATCGGGAACGCCCGGACCGCGATCGGCCACCTCCATCATCAAGGTACTCCCCTCGGCCCGGGCCGCCAGTATGATGCTGCTCTCAGGGGGAGAATACTTCAGGGCGTTGTCGAGAAGGTTAACGAGCACCTGGGTCATGAGCGCCATATCCATCTGGACCAGCGGCAGGCCGTCAGGAATCTGAACCTCAATCTTCCGGGCCCCGAGCCGCTGTTCGATGGCGGCAAGAGCGCAGCCGCCAAGGTCCTGGATATCGCACGGCTCCTTCTTGAGCTTGACAGCCCCCGCCTCCAGGCGCGTCATATCGAGCAGATTCCCGACGAAGCGGTTCAGTCGCTCCCCCTCTTCCCACGCGGCAGCGAGAAGCTCCCGGCGTGCCTCCTCGCTCAGCCCCGCGCCCTCGTCCCGCAGCGTGCCCAGGGCGCCGGTTATGGACACCAGCGGCGTACGCAGGTCGTGGGAGACGGAATTGAGGAGTGCCCGCTCCAGGCTTTCCCGGGCCTGGAGAAGCTGCGCCTGTTCCGCCTGCTTCACCAGGTGGACCCGCTCGATGGCAAGAGTCGCCTGCGCGGCAAAGGCATCGAGGAGTCTGCGGCTCTGCGGGGTGGCGTAATCGTCCTGATCCTCAAACTCCACCCCCATCACCCCGAGGACACTCGCCGAGGCCTGCAGCGGCAGATAGAGGAGACGGGCCGATCCCAGTGTTTCGGTGGCGCGCCCAGCACTCTGCCGGTTGCGGAACGCCCAATCTGCCACCGCAAGCTCCTTCGGGTCCAGGAGCATCTCCTCGCTGGCAGCCTTGATCTCCAGGTGTTCGCCCTCGGGCAGGAAAATCACGAGACGGCCGTAAAAGCTTTC
>DATDMX010000071.1:0-4145 GCA_036518575.1 Geobacteraceae bacterium
TCCTTCGGGAAGGAGACCAGGAATTCCTCGTACCAGTGCTGGGCTTCCTGGAGGTTCGCCCCCTTCTCCTTCGCCTGCTCCTTGTCCTGGTACAGCGAGTGGTAGTGATGGGCGAGGTCGGTCAGGTTCGTCTTCAGCCAGCCGAGCACCTCGGGGCGCGTCTTCGGGTCGAAGTGTTTCCAGTATTCCGCCTGCAGACCGTAGTTCCTGGCGAACTGCTTCTTCGCGTCGATGACGACGCTCGGGAAGCCGCCGGCCATCTGGATCTCGATGACCCGCATGTGGAACTGCGGTGCGACCAGGTGGAAGGGATTACGCTTGGCGAAGGCGTTGTAGACGGACGCGGCATCGGTGTACCGGCGCTTGTCGAAATAGAATTCACCGAGGTTGCCGTAGACGCGGTCCTCGTAGCTGCGCTTGCCGTTGGTGTCGAAGAATTCCATGACGGAGTCGGCGCCATGCAGGTAGGAGAAGCTCTGGCTGATGACCCGGAAGGTGTCGTCCACGCGCTTGCGTTCCTGCTCGTCCTTGGTCTGGGCAAAATCGTAGCCCGTGGCCACCTTGCGATCGAGGAGCGCGATGAAGCGATGAAGGGCATCCTCATAGAGCTCCTGCTTGTAGAAGGTCCAGCCGAGCTTGTGCAGGGCGAGCTCGTAGTAAGGCGACTTCACCCCCGTGTCCACGATGCTCTTGTAGGCCGCTTCCGCATCGAGATAGCGCCTGCGGACAAAGAAGAATTCGGCCCGCCGGAACCGCACCTCGTCGAGATAGCGCGATTGCGGGTAATCCCGGACCAGGCGGTCCATGACCCCCATGGCGTCCTCGGTCTGCCCCAGTTCCTCATAGGCGCGGGACATCTGGTAGAGGACCTGGTCGTTCCCCGGGTAGTGCGGGTATTTGTCGAGAAGCTTCCGGTAGAGGGCGATGGCTTCCCGGGCCCCTGTCCTTTCCTGGTCTTCGGCACTCTTGGCGGGAAGCTCGGTGCCCTGAGTCGCCCTTTTTTCAAAATCCGCCTGCGACTCAGCCTGGCCCGGCTGGGGGGCCTCGGCCGGTCTGGCCTCAGCGACCTGAGCACGTTCCGGACTCGTGAGGGCAGGTGCTGCGCCCCGTCCGCCGGTCGTCGCCGGGGCGGTCAGGTAGCCGTATTCCTTCTCAATCTTCAGGTCGGCGAGACGGCGCATGGCCGCGGGAGTGAGCGTCGATTCCGGCGTCTGGTCCAGAAAGCGCTGATAGCTCTCCATGGCCTTGTCGAGTCCCCCTTCGATCCTCTCTTCCCTGATCTCGATCTTCTGGTTGCGCAGCTGGGCAATGGTCTCCCTGCTGCCGCCCGTCTGGCATGCGGTGAGGATCGTCGGAAGTGAACAGACTAACAACAGGATTCGCTTCATTTGCCCACACTCTTTTCAGTCTTGTTGTCGCCGCCCTTGTCAGCTTTGGTGTCAGTGCTCTTGTCAGTCTGGTTACTGACACTCTTCTCGCTCTGGGCCCTGGAGGCACGGTCATAACTGTCGGCTATGGCAAAACGAGCGGTCACCTGGAACTGTTCCAGACGCTCGCGGCGTTTGGTCAGTTCGGTAATGGCCATGGTTTCAAGCACACTCCCCTGACGCGCCATGAGGTCCTTCACCTTTTCCCGGGCCGAGACGATGAGACCGCGCTCCTGGCGGATAACGTCGTCATAGCCTTGATAGCTTTGCGTGGCTGCCTGGCGCGTGCGGACAAACGTCTCGTACTGCTTCTTCAGCCGGTCCACCGCCAGGTTCAGGTCGGTCAGGTGTTTGTACGCATCGGTAAGGCGCTGGTCGTAGTCCGTCCTGATGTTCCAGAGGAGTATCCCCCGCAGCCGGCCGAGCCGCTCTTTCGTGGCATCGGAGGCTGTCCCGCCGGCCTGCTCCAGGCGTGCGATCTTTTCCCCGGCAATTCGTTCCTCGGCCGTGGCCAGATACTCGGGTCGGGGCGCCGTCAGCATGGCGTTGAGACGTTTCTGGACCCGTTCCCGCTGCTCCAGGCGCAGGCGCATGTGGGCGTCGAGATCCCTGAAGGCGCGATCGATCCCGGGAAGGAGCGGCTCGTAATAGGCCCGCCGCTCACGGATGATGTCCTCGAAGGCATCCAGGTCCCGTTCCCACCCGTTAAGCTTCATCTGCAGCTCATTCAGGTCGAGATAGTTCTTGAGGGACTCCTGGAACTCATGGGAAGCCATCAGTTCGAGGAGGTAATAGGTCTCGGGCGCCTGCGGGAGGCTCCTGAGCTTCACGACCCAGTCGGCATCCAGTTTCAGCTCTCCCCGCGCCAGGGCCTGGAGGAATTTCCCCTCCTTGACGGAGGTGATGGAAGCGCCGAGCTTGTCCACCTCCTTGCCGAAGGCATCGAGAGCTTTGCCGTAGAGGAGCGCTGCCTTGCCGTAAACGTTGAGCTTCCCGTAGGCATAAGGAACGGCGAGGAGCACTTCCTGGACCGCGGGATCGGTGACCTCGCGCTCCGCCAGAATGCTCCAGGGTACGAGCGCCCGCTCGTAGAGCCCCCGGGAGGCGTCCGCCCACCCCGAACCTAGGAGGGCACGGTTGGAGAAGGGCCCGCTCAGACGCACCCGGTCAAGGACGAGCTTGGCCTGTTCCCCGGCATTGTCATCGAGAAGCTTGTAGCCAAGCACGAGGTTCGATTTGTCCTTGATGGCCAGGGTGGCCGGAGACTCGCTCACGAGCTGGCCGGTACGATCGAGCGACTCACGCCCGTCCGGCACCTTTCCTTCTTTCAGTTGGGCGATGCCGAGGTTGTAGCCGGCAAATCCCGCCACCCCCTTCCCCCCCTGAAGATCCTTGAAGATGCGGGCCGCTTCAGGGAAACGACCGTTAGCCAGGAAGATTTCCCCGCGCAGGAATGCCACGTCATCCCGAATCGTCGCGGGTACGGTCCCGCGCATCCGTTCCAGGGCATGGAGGGCGTCTTCGGGCTGTGCCTTCTGGAAGTAGAGCCGTGCCAGCCGGTAGATGGCGTCATTTCGCACCGGCTCGTCCACGTTCCCCTCGATGACCGCCGTGATGGCACGGCCGGCCCTGAGGTGCATCCGGTATCCGAGCTCGAAATCACCCACGCCGAACTGCGCCTGGCCCAAGTGGAAATAGAGGGTGTCGAGGGCCGGCTCATCGACCCGGCGATGCTGCACCAGCTCGGTGTCGAGCCGACTGACGGCATCGAACCACTCTCCCTGATAGGCGTGATAGAGCGCCTCGGCGAAGAAGACGTCCTTCAGGCCCTTCGACGTGTAGGTGTCGGCGGCCATTGCGGAGGTGGCGAACAAGAGGCACGCCACTATGAGAATCAACCTGGACATGGGCTACCAATCCTTCAGCGTGAGGTTTTTACCGTTCAGGACGACGCCGACGAGCTTGGGACCGACATTCTTGGTGATGGTGAAGCTCTCGTTCTTCTCGAAATCCGAGCCCCCCTCCGATTTCCCCATGGCCGTCACCTGCAGGGCGTGGTCACCCGTTCTGACGTTCCCCACGTAGATGCGCTGTACGCCCCCCTTCTGCAGGGCTTCCAGCTCTTTGAACGTGTAGAGGTGATGGGCGACCGGTTTGCCGTCCAAGCGGATGTCCACGGCATCGAGCCGCGCCTTCTCCCCCTTGGCGAGTGACACGAAGACCGCGACCTGGGTGTCGGAGGGGTAGATGAGCTTCTCCTCCAGCTGGTTCAACTGCGCCGCGATGGAGAGGACATCCGTCTTGATTTCCTGCACCTGCTCATCGAGCCCCTTGGTGAGTTCCTTGGGAGCACCCTTGGTCTGCTCCTTGGGAGCCTCCTGGCTCTGCTGCTTGACAGCGTCCTCGCCATAGGCGGGGAGGATGAGCATGAGTGTCGAAATCCCTACAACGATTACCTTCAGAAGTTTGCGCATAATTGTCACCTATCATTCGTTGTGCCCCTACGGGCATGAAAAAGGTTTATTTCTTTGCCCCGATCAGGTTGCTCAAAAACAGTCAGATCGTCACACCCGCAGAAAGCCCCGCGGAGGCGTAGCAGCGCTACGCCGCACACTTTCACTTGTGAAAGTGGACCGCAGCTTTAAGCGCCCGGAGTGGTGAGGCCGAAGGCCTCAGTCACACGGCGGCCGGGATGGCTGTTTTTAGCTTCGCTGAAAC
>DATDMX010000072.1:0-5889 GCA_036518575.1 Geobacteraceae bacterium
CGAGTACTTCGTGCAGTCACCCGGTGCCACCGTGGCACTTGCCAGGGTAACGGTGGCGCCCGGAGCGTCGGTCAGGGTGATGCTCGACAGTGGCGTCTGGCCCGTGTTGCAGACGTCGCCCGAGAAGTTGACCTGAACCGCGGCCATCCCGCCCGAGGTCACGAGCTGTGTCCCGGGCATGCCTGACGTGCCCGCATTGGGGTACCCCACCGGCACGCCGCAGTTCTTCGTTATGGTGATGCTGTTGGTTGGTGACGTGGTACAGGTATCGCTGCCGTCCGTGGTGGTACAGACAGTCGCCGCGCTGCTACACGACCCGGGACTGGCGCCTCCCGAGGCTGCCCGCGCCGAAGCGGTGTTGGTGACGCTCAGCGAGGTGGAGTCGAACTCTACGGACCAGCTCGCGCTGGCACCCGGAGCAAGCGACCCGATATCCGCACACACGGCGCTCACCGGAGAGCCCGTGGGACAGGTGACGGAAGCGGTGGTCGTGGAATAGGCCGTGAATACGGGACTGGTGGAGCCGCTGGGGAGACTGTCCACGATGGTGGCATGACTGAGCGCGCCGATACCCGTGTTCGTCACGGTACCGGTGAACTTGTAGTGGATGGAGGTTCCGCCCGTGTTCAGGACGCCGTTACCCGTGCACGCCTTCGTGATGCTGATGCCGCAGATGTTGAAACTGCCCGAGATGAAATCCTTCAACACCGCCGAGGTCGACTGGGACGAGCGCGTCTCGATGAGGAAACTGGAGAAACAGCCGAGGCTTCCCCCGAGCAGCGAGGTGATGTCGAGGCCCCCTTCGTAGAAACCTCCTTCGGGAATGGATGTACTGTTGCTCCCGAACTTTGTCAGGTAGGGCCACGAGACGTTGATGGGGCCCGGGTTCACGATGGCGCACCCCTCCTCGACCCCGGAACAGCTCGACGACGGCGTGCTGGCGAACCTCAGCCGAAGGTTGCTGTCTGCGCATTCTCCGACCGTGGGATTCCTCACCCCTTTCGTGCAGCTGGGATCCCACGTGAACACGGTGATGGTGGAGACTCCCCCCCCCTGGGTGAACGAAGAGATGACGAAAATGTCATCAAGCGTGTGAGCGCCTGAAAATCCACCACCGCTCGTCCCCACGGGGTGGACGTCCTGCTGGAAGAACCAGAATCCGATGTTGGCGTCGCCGTTGACGGCAAAACGGTCGGCGCCGAAATAGAGGATGAGATGACCACTCGTATCCTGATAGGCAGCCGCGTAGCCGTTCGTGATGGCGTCCTTGTCAGGAGTGCCGCCGTTTCTCCACTTCCAGTTGGGAACATCAAGGGGGTCTTTGGAGCCACCGGTGGTAAAGACGGCGATGCTGGCCGCTCCGGAGACGAACGATCGCGCCAGCGAGCCGCCCGCCGAGCCGGTCGGGTTAGCCCCGCCCGCTCCGTTGAGCAGATTCCAGTCGTCCTTGCATCCGGTCGGGGTATTGGGGCCGGTGCAGGCGGTGCTGTTTACGACAGAGTTTCCATCAAGCTCGAAGAAATTGTCGGGGATTGCCTGAGCCATCACGCTCCCGGGGGCGATGAGACATGCGCCGAGCAGCACTGAAAAAAGATGCAGTGGCTTCATGACCTCTCTCCTTTCCCGCACATCTCGTGTGCGCATTCCGGTCAGACCGTTCCTCAGTCCGACCATCCATGTCATCCCGGCGCAGTGTTCGTGGTGTTCGGGGCACGGGACAACGGCCGCTGTCCTTTGGCCACGCTTCTCTCTCTGCTCATGTCACCCCCTTTCGCGGCATCGGGTCAGCCTGCCTGAAACAAAAAGGCCGGGCTGACCGAAGACATCTCTCTTCGGCAGCTCGGCCATCTTCTCAGGGGGGAAGACCCGCAGCTTTCCGCCCCCGCATTGTCATGGGGTCGGCTTTATCGGTAGAGGCTCTAGTGCTAACGTTGTCCCATTATCCTGACATTTATCACGCTTCAACAACCTGTCAAGCCTTGCCCCTGGCTTTTTTACAGACTTTTAGATTAGTTTTTTCTTATATTGGCGGCGTGCCGATGATGAGCACTCGGGGCCCCTTGGCGATCTTGTGAAACTTCCCCGGATCGGGGCCAGAGCCAATTACCCATTCGTAGAGCCTCTTGGCGGCCTGGAGAAATGGTGGCTTCAGCTCGTGGTAGTAGGGCTTGTTCACTTTTTTGTCGTGGGCGCTGTAGTAGTCCTTCTGCATCTCCTCGTCGTAAAGGCCGATGCAGCCGTGGGAGGCGGGATAACCGGGAACGTCGCGACCATGGATAAAGTAGGACGGCCACCCCTCGGCCTTCCTGTCCTCGTAGAACCGCAGAGCATAGTGCATCGGGTAGCGGCGACCGATTTCCTCCACCGTGTAGAGGTTCGACGTATGCATCCGGTCCGCGGCATCGATCCTGAACTCGCCGTTGGGGACCCGGTGGCCCTTGACGCCCACCGCCACGGGGTAGGAAAAAACGAGCCGGCCGTATTCGTAAGCACCGAGGAAACTCTCCGCCTGGTCGATGAGGATGAATTTCTCCGCGGAGGCAGCGTCCGGGTAGGTTTCCGGCATGGGGGTGAAATCCTTGATGTCGTCGAGATTCACCGGCACCTTGATGGATCTCCCGCCGATGAAATGGCGCCGGTCCATGCGGTTGAACCGGAGCACATCCTGCCAGCGGCCGCCGAAAAGCTCTTCGGGCGTGTCAGTCCACTTGAGTTTCCGGCATTGCCACTCGATGAAGTCGTCGCTGGGGTAATAAATGTCACAGAGTGATTTGACTTTAACCGTTGCGGAGGCGAAAGCGGCAAAACACATCAGCATCGCGGCTGTAATAGCGAAAACGCGTAACCATTTCATACTATTATGATATCACAACCAGAGGAAAAACGGTGGCTGCGAGCTCACGAAGAGGGGCGCTCCTGATCAGGAGCGCCCCTCTTTGCTGCGCGGAAAATGACAAGCCGCGACCGTGTGCGTGGCTGCTGGTTCACTTCCCCGGAATGGTAATGCAGAGACACTCCCCTTCGGCGTAGACCGTTTCCCCGTAGAAGATCCGGCCATGTACCATGACCTTGCGCCCCTCGGCAGAAACCACGCGACTCTCCACCGTCACCACCTTCTGGATCGGGAGCATGTTGCGAAAGCTCACGTTCAGGTTCCCCACCACGATGGGGTATCCTGCCGCCCACGCGGCAAGCCCAAGGGCCTCGTCCATGACCGCCGCCACCGAGCCGCCGTGGGCATGACCCGGAGGCCCCTCGGTTTCGGGGCCGAACCAGATCCGCGCGTGCAGATGCAGCTCGGCGTCGCGGTAGTAGCGGACCCGGAAGCGATTGCCCTCCGGCTCACCCGAGACGAAGCGCAGTGATTCGCCCACGAGCGACGGCGCATCAAATGGGGCCCAGCCGGTTTCGCCACTGAGATCGACCGGCGGAATGGATACGTTGGGAACTGCTGTCTTGGCCACTGATCTTCTCCTTTTCTCATACTTTCCGTTTACGGAAACGTTTCACCACGTTCGCTACCATAACAGACTCCGGCCCGAAAATAAAGAGCTGAGCTTGCCAGCCAGGGATCTACCTGACGACAGCCTTGCCGGCGGCAAGTTTCCCTGCCTCGGCAGCACTCACGAGTCGGGCGCAGAAGATGTCCGCTTCGGGGGTGTCCGCGGCGGCCTGCGCGGGATAGCCGGCAGCCTTGGCCGGATTGACGCTCAGATAGATCCACTTGTCCTTAGTAGCCGCCGTCTTGACGAGGTAGGCGCTCCCCGCCTTAAGGCGCACCACCGACTGCACGTCGGGAAGCCCCCGGAAAACCTCTTCGCCCTTGTGTGCCTTCGGATCAGCCTGTTGTCGGGCGGCCAGGGTGGCAACGAGGTCGTTCATGGCTACCGACGGCCCCTTGTTCCACGTGAGCTTGATCGTCTTCTCACCCTTTTCCGCCCGAAACGTTCCCCCCCCTTCAGCCGAAGGCTTTGCACCGCCCACGGCTTTGCGTACCGGCTGCACCCCACTCTTGACAGGCGGGTGCGAGGTGGAGGCCATCTTGTTCCCGCTCCGGGCTGCCCCCGTCGCACCTCTCCTCGAAGGAGCCCGTGCCGGGGCTTCTGCATCATGTTGGTGGAGCTTGGCGAGGATGTCGTTGCGCGAGGCAAGGGAAACGCCACCGCTCAGGGCGTAATACGCCCCCATGAGCCGATACTCCCGCGAGCTCAGAAGCGGCAGGCACTCGGTGGTCCGGCCATATTTGCGGCTCTCAAGAAAGGGAATATCGATGGCCGCCTTAAGCGTCGTGTTGTTCCTGCTCCAGGTGGCAAAGTCAAGGGAGCGCGTCACCGGCACCCCCTGGAGAAAATCGAGGAGCGGCACTTTCTTTTCCCTGAGCACCACGAAAAGGGCGCTCCACTTCTGGATCTGGTTCAGCTTGTGGTAGTAGGGTTCGTACTCCGCCACCGCCTCATAGTGACTGTCCCACCAGCCGAGAAATTCCCGGCTCTGATAGTTGGGGCGGCTTTCCTTGCCGGGAGCCATGAGGTCGAAGGAAGCCGCATACACGCGGGTGGCGATGGGATGGAAGACGATCCTGTCGCCGTAGACGTCGAAGCCGTCCTTGCGCAGCCCGAACCAGAGGCGCGTCTGGGAAAGACGGGCCATCTCGTTCCAATGGAGCTTGGTAACGCTTATTTGCTGCATGGTGCGCAACCCCTTGATGGCACCCTTCGGCGTCATTCCCTTATAGTCGAGCGCCCAGAGCTTGGCGAGAAGGTCGGTGTAGAAGAGGATCATGGCCGCGCGGGTGCCCTGGATGTTGCCGTCGTAACGGGCAGCCTGGTAGGAATGGTTCTCTTCGGTGTAGCGCAGAAGTTCCCCGAAGCGCTGCTCCGTCGGGTCGGCGGAGCGCTGGTAGCGGTGGCGCAAAGCGATGAGCGGCCGAATGTCCTTGCGGCTCCTGATCCGTTCGGCGGCAGCGAGAAGCTCGCGACGGCCCGACGTGATGAGGACGGCAAGCGCAGGCTGGTTCGTGGCGAGTGTTGCGGGCAGCTGGCGGGCGATTCGTTCCACATCGGCAGCAAGGGCGGGGTAGTCGCGCTGGGGGTCGAGGGAAAAACCGATGGACTCCTCGCGCTTCAGCGCCGACGCGGGCGGATAGCGACGCCGAAGTTTCGCCATGACCGCGGCCTTGCTCGTGGTGCCGCGGGCAAGCGCCTGGCGGACCTTGGCGTCGCGGCGGACAGTCTCCGCATATTTCTCCTCCAGAAATCCTTCGTAGCGGGCGCGGCCTTGTGCGCCGGCCGAGACGTTGTAGGCCTGGTAGAGGGCCGCTATCTCCTCGACGGAAAGCGCACGCCGGGAATCGCGCGCGTACTTGCGGCCACCGAGGAGAAGCCCGTCGGAGCGCCACTGGGCCATCACCAGGTCGTCCACCTGACCGGCGAACCGGGCGAAATCGGCCTGCGTGCGCACGAGCACCGAGGCGTAGCCGTAAGCCGAGGAGTAGAGGTCGTTCACGCCAATCGTCCCCGCCGGGGTAATGGCGATGGTCGCCGCGGCGGCGTTGTACGAGTAGCCGAAGAGGGAAACCTTCTCGGGCAGGGCGTTTCCTGCCGCGCATTGCGCATCGACCAACCCGCCGATGAGCGGCTTGTCCCGCAGGTGCTCGTGGGGGACGATCACCCACCATTCCCGGGGCGACAGCACGAACACCCGGCCCGGGGACACCTCCCCCGGCCGCTCACCCTTGAGTGCGCGATGACGGATGGGAATGTCGTCGGGCGCCCCTTGGCCGTACCTGCTCATGAGACCGTAGAGTGCCCAGTCGCGCAGCTGTTCATCCTTCTCGTCCGGCGAAAGGGTGGCAAGAAAGGACGTCAGGCCCGAAATGTCGATGGTGGC
>DATDMX010000073.1:0-4477 GCA_036518575.1 Geobacteraceae bacterium
GGAGAGCGCCGCCGTGAAGGAGTTGATCCCGAATTCTTCGAATTCCGTTGCCGCGGTGACGGGCGTGCTTGCCGCAGAGGGGGTAGGGCTCGCCGAGGGCTCCTTGGCGCCCGAGGCCACCGAGACTGCGGGGGTCGCCGCGGCGCTTGCCGCAGAAGCGGCGGCCGGGCGCTTCTTCGAGCCCTTCTTCGCACAAGGCTTGCCTTTCTTCGCCTTGCCGCCGCGGCAATGCCGCTTGCTCGGCTTCACATTGCCCCTGCCGGTGGCGCTTTCGGACTGCGGCACGCCGAAGGAGGGGATCGCGCTCGCGCTCGCCCGGCGGCAGGCTTCTTCGGCGCAGGGCTGCGGCGGCGCGGGCGCGGGCGGGAAGCCGCCTTCCACGCGGGCGTCATAGATCGCCGGCACCCCGCCGACGCCCGTATCTCCGGTCAGCTCGTCCTGGGAGAGGAAGACGACGTCGCTGCCGTCGGGGGTCACCGAGTAGAGGAGGTTGGGCAGCGGCAGGAATTCCGCTTCCACCAGCAGCGGGTATTCGACCGAGTGACCGGAGGAGATCAGGTCGACCCGCGGGATGCCGGCTTCCTGCTGCCACTCATAGACGTCGTTGACGCTGTCGGTGTCGGTACCCGAGAGCGCCTCGGGCGTTTCGAAGAAGACCCGGCTGCCGTCGTCGCTGAGGTTGTGGATCACCATCGCCGGCCCGACCGTCCTGAATTCCTGCAGGCGCGCGTCGCCCGTCGCCGGCTCGGGGGCGCCTTTGCAGGAGACGCAAGTGAGCGCTTCGGCGAGGGGGGCATTGTCGTCCCAGCGGTAGATCTCGGTGTGGCCGGCGTTTTCGTAGCTGGTGAGCTTGGCCTTCGACTCGAAGACGATGACGTTGCCGTCGGGGGTGGTGCGGGAGGAGTCGGCACCGGGGCCTTTTTCGCTCGCGCCATTGAAGGGAGCCACCGCATAGCTCGTCCAGCGCGTCAGGGCTGGATTCCCTCCCCCGCTCCCCGACGTCTGCACCAAATCGCTCGCCGCCACCGTCGCCACGAGCTGGGTGGCGCCGCTGCTCCAGACGAAGAGGTTGGGCTGCCCGGCGGTGCCTTTGCCGCCGATCTGTTCTTCGGAGATGAAGTAGACGTGGGAGCCGTCGGCGGAGACGTTGACGACTTCGCCTTCGGCGGTGGGGTTGATTTCTTCGTCTGCTTCGGTTCCCACTTCGAAGCGGTGGATCGTGCCTTTTTCGCCGCCTTCGACGTAGAAGAGGTATCTGCCTTCTTCGGAGAGGCCGGCGTAGACGGGGGTGGCTGCTGCGGGAGCTGCTTCCTCGGTCTCTTCGCCAGCTTCGCCTGAGTTGACGCGGACGTAGAGGTTTTCTTCGATCTTGAAGGCGATCGAGGTGCCGTTCTTGGAGGCGCCCTGGTAGAAGGCCTGCTGGCTACCGGTCTGGGGGATGTCTCCTGGCAGCAGGCTGACGACGTGGGTGGGGCCGTCGGCTTCGCGGTCATAGATCGTGCCGGTGCCTTCGGGGGCGGCGTTGGGCTCGAGTTTGGGGCTGGTGCAGTGCGAAGACCCTTGCTGAAACGCGAACTTGCACCAGCCGCTCTGCCCGTCGAGATGGCCCGTGGAGAAGATCACGTGCCCTCCGCCGGGGCTGATGTAGCGGCCTTGGGTCAGCCGGTCGGTCGCGAGGCTGCCGAGCCCGACGAGCTCGAAGCTACCGTCGGGGTTGCCGAGGTAATCGCCGCCGTCTTTGCCCGCGAGGCTGCCGGCCGGCCGGCCTCCGTTGCCGCTGTCGAGCGGGCTGGCATGAGTAAACGAGTAAAGGTGGTCGGAGGACGCACCTCCTCCTTTCGGGCTCACCGACTGGGCGCCGGAGGGGCTGATGCGGCGCGCGGTCTGCCAGCCTCCCGGGGAGCGCTGGGATTCGTAGATGTCGAAGGCGCCGGCCGGTTCCGGAGCATCTGGCAGGGGGCCGCTGTTGGTCTCGAAGACGATGCTGTCGCGCGAGGGTGAGGCCAGTTCGGTCGGGAAGAGGTCGAGGGGGGGCTCGTTTGCGAACCCGGAGACCGGCTCCAGCAGGCGTCCGTTCGCGTCCGCCGGGGAGACCAGCTCATAAGCGCGGCAGTCCGGCAGCGCCGCCGAGGGGCCGACCCTGAAGGAGTCGTTGGGACACGGCGCAGCCGTGGCCGAAGCCGGCATGAAGCCCATGGCGAAGACAATGGCCATAAGGCCGGTGCCGATTCCACCCCGCATCGCTTGCGCTATCCCCGGTCTTCTCATCGCTCCCCCTTAGTCAGCTAACCGGCACATGGCCGGTGCATCCAAACCCAACATAAATTCGATTCAGGATTTGTCAAGTACGGTCCGGTGTTTCCCAATCTTTAATCTGACAACTTAATTCTGATGAAAAACCAGGGCTGCCAATTGGCAGCCCTGGTGTGCTCAGCTTCTACCTTTGGTGCTAGGAGAAGGCGAGTGTGGTTCCGTCTGTTGTGGTCAGCGTGAACTCCATTTCGAGTTCGCCTTCTTTCGGGCAGAAGATGCTGTTGGGACCCTCGCCTTTGGCGAGTTCCCCGGGACGGATCTTGACCTGGGCGTCAGCAGGCGCTGTTGTGATTTCAATGCCGATTTCGGCTTTTTCGTATTTGCATTCGATCCCGAGGTTTGTGACATGCAGGGTGAATGTCACCGCGGCGCCGGCGCAGCCGGTGACGGTCCCGGTGTCGGATTTCGAGACATGCAGACAGAGCTTGCTGTTCACTGTCGGCTGGACCGGCCCGAGGCCGTTGCTTGTGCAATCTGTACTAACGGCGGTTCCGTGGAATGTAGCGCTGCCGACAGGAATTTCGCCGGCGATTGTGCCGTTTGAGTCGGTGGTCACGGTACCGCTCATGTGATTATGATCGCAAGTGACGGTGCTGCCGCCGGCGATGAACCTGGCTAGGGTAGACGTACCTGTGATCGAGGCGCCCGCACCAACTGTGGTGCCGTTCTCTGTGAGGTTGAGAGCCGAGGCCGAAGGCGCGACGACGAAGGCCGCAAAGGCGGCGATCGCCATGCAGGCCATGATGATCTTCTTGTGCATCTGAGATACTTCCTTCCTTGTTGTTTCGGTCCCTGGGGCGCTTGGCTGTTGGAGCTGTGCCCCGGGGGCCTTTTTTTGCGTCCACTCGTTTTGAGCAGATGGTCAGCGTTTCTATACCGGCCAACCGCGAACGTCAAGGTTCCTTGATCCGGTTTTTAGAGGTTTTTTTTAAACACCTTGCCGGTAACAATTAGAAACGGATGGTTCCGCCTGCATAGAGAGTTTTTCGCAAACCCGCGGGTGACAGAGAGCACTATTATTTTTTTGTCACCCGACTCACCGATAGAGACGGGTTAGGTCTTTTTCAGCCCGCCGTCCTTTATAAAGAGGGCACTGAGCCAATGGGGGGCTGCAGAACTTCCCCTTCTTGCCTTGAACTCCGGCGCCGGCCGGCCGCTCTGCGCGGTGAAGTCGCCTGCGCCCTGGGATCCCCCAGGCAGGGGGTCGGGGACTTCTTGCCTTCCGTTTCGAGGGAACGGAAGGAGGTTCCCTACACCTATGCGCCGTTTCGGGTCAAGGTTCCCGAAATGATTGTGAAAAAAAGTTTTTGAACTTTCCTGAGCCGCTTTCCACAGGGGGACAGCGTTTTCCCCGCAGAAAAGGCGTTTCCCCGGCATCTGCAGGGTGACAAGATGAACGCGTTGAGCTGGACAGACGGCAAATCTTCTGCCCCCATGCACGCGTTTTGCCGAGTAATCTGTGGTTCCCATAGAGGATCTACTGGACAATCGGCTAGAGGAGGACGGGCTAGACGAAAAGGCCCGGAGGGATCTTGCTGCGCCCGATTGCTCCGTCGCCGGCATCCTCCGCCTGGTGGGCATGGGCCCAGGTGGGCAGATCCTCATGGCGCTGGGCACAGGGCCATTGCGGACCGAACGACTGGCCGAACAGATCGAGGACTTCTCCTCGCGCAGCGTCTACCGGCACGTCAGCAAGCTGGAAGCCCACCACCTGATCGACCGGCATGAGGAGCCGGGGGTTCCCTCGAAGGTCGTCCTGAGGCTGAGCCAGCCGGCGGGGCGTGAGCTGTTCCGCCTGCTGAAGGCGTTTGCAGCGACCCCGAGGTCGCGGCTGCCCGGGGGGGCGAGCAATGCCCACTCGTGGTCGTCGCTGAGCCTCCTGAGCGAGTTGTGGAGGTGCGGGTTCGCGGAGGAACTAAGTCGTGAACCGCGGACCCTGACGCAGCTCGCCGGTGGCTCGCACGGGATGAGCTACCACCAGGTGAACCGCCGAATCGGCTTGTTCCTCTCCAGCGGGCTGCTGCTGGTCTCTCGGGAGAGGGGCCACAAACGGTACGTCCTGACCGACCACGCGCGGCGGCGGATGGCGCTCATCGCCGGGATCGGCCGCTGGCGGCGCCACGTCATCGTGAACGGCGCGCCGGGACTGACGACCACGGAGATG
>DATDMX010000074.1:0-2061 GCA_036518575.1 Geobacteraceae bacterium
ATCAAAGCCGAGAGCAGCTTCTCCCCCACGGCACTTTCACCCGTGGGCGCGGTGGGACTCATGCAGCTCATGCCGGCAACCGCCGCCATCGTCCTGGACGGCAAAGGGAACAAAGGCGGGGCTGACCGCCTCACCCGCCCGGAGGTAAACATCCGGGCCGGCGTGAAGCACCTGAAGGATCTCCTTGCCCTCTACGACGGCAACCCCGTTGCTGCCATCGCCGCCTACAACGCGGGGGCGGGCAATGTTAACAAGTGGCGCAAGAGGTTCGGCGCCCTTCCCCCCGACCAGTTCATCGAATCGATCCCCTTCGGCGAGACGCGCGAGTACGTGAAAAGAGTTCTTGCCACGGCCGACATCTACAACCGCCTCTACCACATTGGCAGGCCCATCTCGTTCAGCCAGCTCGCCACTTCGCCCGACACTGCCTCCTCACGCGTCACCTCTGCCGCACCGGCAATGGAATCCCGGCTCGCAGCGGGAACATCCCCCGACATCAGCAATTAAACATCAGTTCGCCCTCCCCTGCGCATTCTTCCTCAGGGAGGCGGCGTGCGCCACGAGCCCCTTGCGCTCATAAAAGACAGCAGCGCTCTCGATCGTCTGCACGTCGCCAAACCCCACGATGGCCTGAGGGTTTCGGGCCAATTCCTTTCTGCCGCGGTCGTAGCAGCCGAGGGCTGAAGCTTCGTCGCCCTTGAGGAGATAGGTTTCGGCCAGGTAGAAGTCCACAGGAAACGGGCCATAACAATCCCTAAAGATGCGGAAGTACGTGATGGCGTCGTCCAGCCTGCCCGCTTCTTTCAGCGCCATGGCAAGACGAAACTGCCCCGCATCCATGCCGGGGCTGAGCTCGTATCCCCGCACGAAGAATCGTTGCGCCTCGGCAAGACCCTTTTCGTCCAGAACGAGCGTTCCCAGCTGCGGCAAACCGTAACAGTAACTGGCGTCGGTGCGACAAGCCCTCTCTGCCGCGCGAAACGACCGCTCCATCTCGCCGCGACCCTCGTGGGCGAATGCGGCATAGACGAGGAGCGAAGGCTCGGCGTTTTCCTCCGTGACAAAAGGGGAAAGCACGTCCAAGAGCTCACCGTACCTCCCGGCCCGAAGAAGCAGGTCTGCCCTCTGGAGTAACGCGTAGCGGCCAGGAAGCTCGGACTGGAAGATGAGGCCGGGAATCCTCAGACTATCAACCACCAGGTCCCCCACCCACCGACGGCTCACATCGAGAAACCCGCCATTCACGGAGTAGGCGACGACCGTGTCGCGAACCGCATACCCCCGGGCAAAGAGAGCTCCGACTGCCTGTTTCACGGCGTCGGCAATCTGCAGGTCCTCACCACTGGCTGCCGGGAAGTAATCAACATCCACGCTGAGGAGAAGCGGCTCTCGCACCTCGGGCAGATCTTCACTATCGCAGACAACTAGCGGTATCCCGTCCGCTTCGCCCACGAAACGTCGCCCCTTCCTCGTGAAACTCCTTATGTCCTCATTGGGAAAACCGTACATCTTCAGCAGGGTCGCGAACCGCTCCCCCTGGTCCGAGAAGAGGTCGTAGGCCGGAGGAACCACCCAGATCACTTTGCTGACGATACCGAGCTTGGCCGCGGCATGAATGAAGTTGCCATTTGTCACCGGCACGCGCCCGTCGGTACTACAGTACTGCCGTTCCCTTCCTTCATAAACGGCCCGCAGGTGAGCCATCTCTTCGGGAGGCACGCGCCTCATGTCGTCGTGGGCATCCATATTCACGAGGACGGCATTCCTGATTCCCCGTTCGGCCCAGTGCTCGAGTGCTACCCGGTGGTCTTCGACGATGGCAACCTCGGCAAGCGATTCTTTCCCCAGAACCGGCCAGTTCTCCGCAGTCCCCTTTCTCGTTGTCGACGAGAAGAATAACACCGAGGACAGGACAAGAATAATGAACACTGTTGCAGCTCCTCTGTTCATGCCGGCTCCCGAGACACTGAAATAATTAGATACACCTAATACTATATCCTGTGACGGATGCAAGCATGCACGCACACGTACGTACGAGCAACCACTTTTCGGATTTCATTT
>DATDMX010000075.1:0-4485 GCA_036518575.1 Geobacteraceae bacterium
AAAGGCCTCCGCCAGCGCCTCCAGTATCTCCACGAGCCCGGCTGGGGGGTAGACGAGCGCGTCGCCGTCCGCGAGGCAAACCCGGTCCACGGAGGGCCGGTAGCGCGCGGGAATCTCCTGAATCTCTTTCCGCACCTCCTCCACGGGCTTCAGCGCGAAGGTCTTCCCCTTGTACATGCCGCAGAATCGGCAGTGATTCTGCGAGCAGCCGATGGTTATCTGAAAAATGAGACTGCGCGCCTCGCTGGGAGGACGAAACAGCGGCTCGACATAGCGGGGCATCAGGGCTCCTCCAGGAGTTGCCATTCGGCATAGCCGTCCTTGCGCCCCTCCACCTTCCGCCCCCTGAGGACGATGCGGCTGCGGAGCGGGTCGGTCTTCACCGCCACGTACGCCCGCACGAGGGCGGCGATGGTCGCTTCCTGGAAGGTGACGGCAGAGCCGTCGGCAAGGCGAACCGTCGTGCGCAGATGGCGGTGCCCCTCGGGAATCTCCGCCTCGATCTCCCTGACGTCTTCGTTTCTCAGCACGGTTGCTGTGGCTCCGATTTCCACGTTTCCCCTCCTGGCAGTGTTGTACATGATTGCAGGAAAATTTGAAAGGTGGATATCCGCCCTTTCCCGCTTTTTCCTTTCCTCCAAACAAAGACTGGTAACGGCATGCCGCCGTTACCAGTCTTTGCTGCGAGAGAGAAACCTATTGTAGCGCTTATTGGAGCGTTGTCGAGAAAGCCCCCGCCTCATTTTCCCGACAGCCTCCTCTGGCAGGAGGCGAGAGGACCGCAGCGGGTCATCGCGTGCTCGATGGCCCGACCGGTGTACGTCCAGATGTTGTAGTGCTGGAGCGCGAGTACGACCACCCCGGAGATGAACACGGCATGGAAGTGGGTCGACAGGGAATCGACGAGGAAATAGAGGAGATAGAAGAAGAGCCTGAAAAAGAGGTGCTTCCAGGTGCTCCCCGGCTCCCGCCCGGCGTGGATCCGGCCGGCGATGACGATCAGGGAGCTGGCCGTGGAGACGGCCAGGACGATGGTGATGAGAATGACGGGGGGCGCCGGGCCGAGCAGTTCCCTGAACCCCGGGGGGACTGCACCGCTAAGGGTGAAGTCGCGGCAGAAAAAGGCCACGATGCTCACCGCGAGGAAGATGAACACTCCCCATAACCCCCTGCGGGAAGAGACGTACAGCCGGTCGAGGTCATCCATGGAGGACCTGCGCTTCCGTCCAGGACTTGTAAGCGACCCCCATCTCTCTCCTCTATCGACGATGTGTCTTGTCATGGCAGGCCTCCTTTTCCGACGCGTCGGCGGGCGCCCTCCCCCCGTGCCTCACGACCCGTGGGGCTCGTGACCCTGCTCCTCCACCTCCTCCCACCCCGTCCACATCGGTCTGATGTAGGCGAGAGGGGTCTTGCCGAGGGTCGCCAGATAGACATGAGTAAAGAGGAAGGCGCAGAGAACGCAGGCCAGCAGGAAATGGAGCCCGACGAGAATCTTCAACCCTCCCACCATGAGGACCAGCTCCCGCAACAGGTTGACGTTGAGGAGGAAGATCCCGGTGAGGCTCACGAGCGGCATGATGACGAACATCACGGCCAGGTACGCCGATTTCTGCAGCGGGTTGAACTTGTTGCGCGGCGTGGCGTGGTGCGGATTCCGGGCCCCGCAGAAGTAGGTGAGGAGATAGAACATCGCCTGGCGAAAGAGTCCCGTGGTCAGGTCGGCGACCTTGGGCACGTAGATGTCGACCATGGTGTTGGCGACCATCTTGTAGTAGAAGAACCAGATGGAGAAGGAGAGCGCCACCACGACGCCCGCCGTGTTATGCAGCATGACCGCCGACCGGTAGCTGCCGAGCAGCGTCACGTACTCCGGATAACGAATCTGCGCCCCGGAGATGCAGAGCGTGACGATCCCCAGTGCATTGAGCCAGTGCCACAACCTTACCGGCAGCGGCTGCAGGTAGACTTTGTTCGTGCTCATGACCGTCCTCCTTTCAGCGTCTGTTCTTCCTCGTGAGAAAGCGCAGGAAGCCGTGCCCCACCGGCATGACGAGCCCGCCGGCGATGATGAGCAAGCCGAGCTTGTCGAGATCGTCGTTGCGGGTCGCCCCCGTGAGGTAGAAGTTGGGGATCGTGTGGAGGGTGTCGAGCACCGCTCCTTTCTCCACGGCCACCTGCCGGTAGGTGCCGTTGCGTTCCGGGAAGGCGACGAAGCTCGTCTGCATGGTTTCCGGCCCCGAGGCATGACAGAAGGTGCAGTCCCAGCGGTTGTCGAAGGTCTGGAACGAATGGGTCGGCTTCACCGGGGTGAGCATCCCCCGGAGGGAGAGCTCGCCGTAGGCCGCGGTGCGGTTGAACAGCCGGAGCTCGTTGAGGGAGATGTAGCCGTCGCGGTTCCTGTCGATGAGCGTCTGCACGGTGTCGGTCCCCGCCACCCTCTTCAGCTCCGCAAAGGTGGCCGGCGCCGGTCGTGCCGTGACGCTGCGGCCCGGGCGCTTGACGATGTAGATGGTGATCACGTAGTTCTCCGCCTTGCTGTGGCAGGTAACGCAGGTGATGGCACCAAGATGGAGTTCGGCCTGGGGAAGCCACCGGGAATGGGAGGCGGTGATGGCGTGTTTTCGGTGACAGCCGCTGCACACCCGGTTCATTTCGTCCCCCGATATCTCCTCCGGGGCGTACACGCGGTGCGGATTGTGGCAGCCCCCGCAGGGAGCCTTGCGCGCATGGTAATCCTTCGAATACCGGGCGACGACATCGGCGTGGCAGTCACCGCAACTCGTGGTGCGCGGGACCGGTCTGCCGTCGGGATGCCCGGTGCCCACGGCATCGTTTCAGGTGGTGCAGCCCAACTTGGCGTGCGTGGTGTGGTCGAGCGCCTGCGGATCGATGAAACGGGCTTTGTCGACCTTCGCGGCATCGCCGTGACACGAAAGGCAGCGGGCATTGTCCCTCTCGGCCGTTCCGAAGGGGAACCCGGGTCCCCCGGCCGAGGCGGTCGCGGCTAGAAAGGCAAGGACCAGCGTCGGCACAAGGAGCGCCGGCAAGAGTTGCGTGTGATTCCAGGCTCTCACGATAAAACCCTCCTTTACGGTGGATGTGCTACTTCCGCACTGGCTCCTGCACGGTCTCGGCCTTGTCGGCATTCTGCCCCGGCACCCTGCGCCAGGCCCGCACCACGAGAGGCAAGACCTGGGCGATGATGATGAGGGCACAGAAACCGAGAAAGATCATGACGGCGAGGTCGCCGGACGGCTCCCGCTGGTCGACGGCGGCCGAGGCCGGCAGTGCCGCAACGAGCGCGACGGACGATATGATGACCTGCTTCATGGCTGACATGGTTCTTCCTCCCTGCCCGGAGTGGCGGGCACGCTCCGCGAGGGGCCGTCGCCCGCCCGACTCCTGAGCGATGAAAACGCGCATTCAACGGCGTGCCGGATTTCCTCCCCGTCCGTCGCGCAAACCGGCCGCAGCGCATGGTAGAAGATCCCCTCACGCCTGACGCTGCGCACAACAGGCTGCGACGCCTCGTCGGACACGAGGATAACGGCCAGGTGGCGATTGCACTTTTTCAGCAGGTGCAGCAGCCGCGGCAACTCGATCTTCCGGTCGAAGTCGCTCCCGAGGAGGAGCACCGGCGTCTGCTTCTTCAGGATGCTGCAGATGACGTGAATCGCCGAGTCGGTCGTTTCCACGTCATAACCGGCAGAGCCGAAGTATGCGGCGATCTGCTGCAGGAACCTCGTATCCTTGTCCGCTATGAGAATGCCCTGCTGTTTCATGTGGCACCTCGTTTCCCAATACCGATAATTGTGGCTACTGCTTGCCCTGGTCCTCGGTCTCCGCCTCCACCTCCTGCTTGCGGCCGAGCCCCGCCAGCCCCTTGAACATCGCCCCGAGGAGGATCAGCCCGGGAATGACCTGGATGGTGATGATGGCTCCAAGAAACGCGAGGAACAGCTTGGAGAGGAGTGCTCCTCCCTCGGCTGCCTGGCTGGTGACAGAGAAAGCGGCCGTACCCAGTACAACGATGGCAACGATCATGACGCTGGCAAACTTCTCCGATAGCTTCTTCATGCTGTACGGTTTCATGACGCTCTCCTTTTCCACGAGACGTTTTCGCTTGCTGGCTACCCGGAGAAAAGCATCAGTCGTACCAGAGAGGGAGAAGTGTACCGAAATCGCACCGCTGGTAACAGAATAATCCAATAATTGCGCTATGTTACACAAACAAGACAGCCAACTTCACGCCGTGGAGCCATGGAGAAAAAAGCCGGCCGCCGCGGACCCGCGACGAGACATAAAACGCGCTTCTGCAAGGAGTTACGGCATTTCGTGCGGCCAGGCGCGGCTTGCGGAGGTTTCCTGCGGGACAGGAAAATTCCTGCGGGACAGGAAGACGGAAGGGGGAGATGTGGCATGGATCTCAGTGCTGCAGGGGGATCCCCTGCTTCTTGAGGAGGGCGTAGAGACGCGACGGGG
>DATDMX010000076.1:0-2199 GCA_036518575.1 Geobacteraceae bacterium
CGTCTCCACCGGCCGGAACGTCACGCGGTTGTCGCCGTCCACCGTCCCCACGAACGCCTTTTCCCCCCGCATAAGAAGAGCGGCCACCGGCACCTGAACGTAAGGGGGGGCGTGGAGGACGAGGCTCACCTGCACGAACCCACCCGCGAGGAAAACACCCTTGCGGTTATCCAAGTCGAGCTCCACGAGCCGGGTCCTCGTCTTGACGTCGAGTTCGTCGCTCATGCGACTCACCTTGGCCTCGACCCGGGCCTCGGGTCGGACGGCATCGGCGATGACGGCCCGGTCGCCCGCCTTGACGAGGGCCGCGTTCTTCTGGTCGAGGTAAACATAGATCCGCAGCCGCTCGGTGCTGGAGAGTGTGAGGAGCGGCTGGGCAGAGGTCTGGGCGGTGGTGGCGCTCTGGAGAAGCGTTCCCGGGTCGACGAAGCGGGCCGTCACCGTGCCGGCAAAGGGAGCACGGATCGTCTCGTATCCCTTCTGGCTCCTGAGGCTCGCGGCCGTGGCCTCCGCGACCCTGGCCGCGGCCACGGCATTGTCGGCGTCCTGCTCAGCCACCACGCCGTCCTTGAGGAGCTGGCGCTCCCGTTCGGCAAAGATCCGCTTGTTCTTTGCGTCGGCAACGGCCGCGTCGTACTGCCGGTCGAGTTCGGGCGATTCAATCACGGCAAGGAGATCTCCCCGCGCCACCCGGTCCCCCTTGTCCACCCTGATCTCGCGCAGGTAGCCGCTCACCTTGGCGTACAGGGTCACCGTGGCGTAGGGATGCGCCTCACCGTTCAGTGTGACGCTCCTCTTCGTAGGGGCCCGGCTGGCCGTCGCCACCGGCACGCGCGGACCGGCCTTCACCTCCGCCCGGCGGCTCTGCCGCTCTTTTTCTATCTCCCGGCCTCTGTTCACGGACAAGCCGATCAGCACGACCGCCGCCGCGGCAACGGCCAGGACACCGGCGATCAAGAACCTCTTCCCGGCCGGAGCCGGGCCAGTTTCGCTCATAGGGACCTCGTCATGATTCATTCCGCCGGTTGCGGCGGTTAAGCCTCCTGCCTCAATCGCCCCCGTCTCCCCGCTCTTCGGCGGCAAACCGTTCATCGAGGAGATGCTTGACGGGCGTTTTCTTCCGCAGAATCGAATAGATCACCGGCACCACGAAAAGGGTGAGAACGGTTGCCACGAGGAGCCCGCCGATAACCGCCCGCCCGAGCGGCGCATTCTGCTCCCCGGCCTCGCCCATGGCGAAGGCCATGGGGAGCATGCCGATAATCATGGCGAGAGCCGTCATGAGAACCGGGCGAAGTCGTGTCTTCGCCGCCTCGAGTGCCGCCTCGGCCGGAGAGATACCCTTCTCCACGCGCAGGTCGTTGGCGAAGCTGACAAGGAGGATCGAGTTGGCGGTGGCGATTCCCACGGCCATGATCGACCCCATGAGCGACTCCACGTTGATGGTGGTACCGGTGAGGACGAGCATCCAGAGTATCCCCATGAGGGCCCCGGGAACCGCCATCATAATGATGAACGGGTCGAGCCACGACTGGAAGAGGACCACCATGAGAAAGTAGACGAGGACGATGGCGAGGACGAGCCCCAGGCCAAGGCTTCTGAACGACTCGCTCATGACCTCGTTCTGCCCCCGCACGTTGATGCGCATCCCCGGGGGGAGCTTGCCGAGCCGAGCGATCTCTTCCTTGATGTCGCTCACGACGGAGCCGAGATCGCGCCCCTCCACACTCGCCTCCACGTCGAGGACCCGCTGCACGGTGTAGTGAGTGATGTTCTCGGCGCTCGTGCGGTGCGAGATGAGCGCCAGGTTCGTGAGGACCTGGGCGGGGATCTGGGGGGCGTCGGAGGGCTGGGGCTGATAGGGGGGCTGGAGAAGTGCGGCAGCCCCCGGCGGAGTGACCGGCATGGCCACGAGGTCGGGAAGAGTACTCTGGTACTGGCGGGGTATCTGTACCGCCACCGTGTAGTTCACGTTATTCGCCGGATTGAGGAAAAACGAGGGGGCGATGAGCGTACTCGACGACAGGGAGATGAGCGCGCTCGTTGCCACGTCCCGCTCGCTCATGCCGAGGCGGGCGGCGCGCTCCCTGTCCACGTCCACCTGGAGGGCCGGATAGTCGAGGACCTGGTTGATGTGGACGTCGGCCGTCCCCGGAATGCCACGCATGACGTCACGCACCTTGAGAGCGTACTCGTAGG
>DATDMX010000077.1:0-2525 GCA_036518575.1 Geobacteraceae bacterium
ATCGTGGCGCTTCTCCGTGCGGCAAAACCGGCACCGGTCACGGCGTCACCAACGGCGAAGGCGCCACAGCCTCTTCCTCCAGCACCCCTACCCACTCCGACCCGGGTCGCCGCCCCCCCTGCCCCGCCATCCAGACAAAACGGACAGCCTGCCGCCATCGGAAAAATCGTCGTCACGGCCACGGGACTGGAGGTAAACGCGGACGCTCCTCTTGCCGATTTCCGTGCCTTCATCCTGAAGGAGCCGCACCGGCTGGTCGTTGACATCCCCCGGGCCAAGGGCTCTGCCGGAACCGTCACCCTGCCGGCTAACCCTTGGGGCATTGTCACTGCTCGCACCGGCGTCTATCCCGACAAGGTACGCCTCGTCTTCGACACGAGCAAGGCCCCTGTCCCCCCCTACACAGTGGCTCAGACGGCAACGGGCCTAAAAATAACCTTTGACGCCCCGGCTCGCGGCCAGGACAAACCGGCGCCCAAGGCGCGCCGGGCCTCCCGTGACTGATCCCATCCCCAGCGGCGGGGTCGTCATCTGGTCCGCCTCGCTCGTCCGGGAAACGGTGGAGGAAGGCCTCCTCTCGCCGGACGAGATCACGCGGGGGAAGCGCCTGGTGGCCCCCCTCGTGCGCGGGCGCTTCTTCGCCGCCCACACCCTCCTACGCCGTATTCTCGCCGTCCATACCGACTGCCGCCCCGAAGAGCTCCGCTTTCACACTTCTGCTTTCGGCAAGCCGGCCCTCGCTGGCGAAGAGAGGGAGGATGGGGTTCGCTTCACCATCTCCCACAGCGGCGACCTTCTTCTCGTCGCCGTCTGTCGCGGCCGGGAACTGGGCGTGGACGTGGAGGAGGTGCGCGTCGACATGGATTTCCAGGCCATTGCCGCGCACTACTTTTCCCCCGCGGAACGTGAGGCTCTGCACCGGCTCCCTCCGTTAGAGCAACCGGCAGCTTTCTACCGCTGCTGGACCCGCAAAGAGGCCTACATCAAGGGGCGGGGCGCCGGCCTCCATCTCCCACTCGACCAGTTCGCCGTCACGCTCGCTCCCGACGAGCCGGCTGCCATCATCCACGACCTGACGCTCCCTGCCGCTTCGCCTTGCTGGCAGCTTGCCGATCTCGCGGTCCCCGCCGGTTTCGTGGCTGCGCTTGCTGTTCCGGGCACCATGCCACCGCTCGTGTACCGGGATTATCAGGTCCTTTCGACCTGAAAGCTTGCCAGACGCTTAAAATTGCTTTACCATGGCCATGAGACCGCCCCCTGCCAATGCATAGATCCGGGAAACGATGACCACTTCCAACCACAGCGCCACAGAGCGGCCGACAGGGCCCATAATGTCACGGGATGAAGCCACCCGCGAGATAAATCGCCTGGTGGAAGAGCGCTTTCACACCATTTTCCTCAACTCTTCCGCTGGCATGGTGCTTGGCGCGCCGGACGGCTCCTTCATCGAAGTAAACCCCGCCTTTTGCCGGTTTCTCGGCTACGCCGCCGATGACCTCCTGAAGCTTACCGTGGAGGAGATCACCCATCCCGACGACCGTGAGATGTCCCGCCTCAACCGCAGTGCCGCTCTGGAAGGGATCAGTAGCTCCTACACCTACGAAAAGCGCTACCTCCGCAAGGACGGCAGCACCGTCTGGGGCCAACTCTCCGGCAACTGGTTTTACGACAGCGGCGGCAAACCGGCGTACGCGGTGGGGATCATCCAAGACATCACCGAGCGCAAGCGGGTGGAAAAGGCGCTGTCGGAATCGGAGGCAAAGTTTGCCAAGGCCTTCCAGGCCACACCTACCTGGCTCGTCATAAGCACCGTGCAGGACGGAAGATTCATCGAGATCAACGCCGCCTTTGAACGCATCTGCGGCTACAGCCGCGAGGAGGTCATCGGCCGCTCGGTGCTCGACTTCGGCATCTGGCAGGATGAGAAAGACCGGGCCAGGATCATCGGCTCCCTCCTGCGGGGCGAGCAGGTAAGCGACCAGGAAATCACCTTCAGAGGCAAGGGAGGGAATACCTTTGTCGGGCTCCTCTCCGCGGAGCTCATCGACATCAACGGCAGCCAGTGCCTCCTCTCCCTGGTGAACGACATCACCGCCCGCAAAGAGGCGGAAGAAGCTCTGCGGCAGAGCGAAGAACGTTTCCGCCGCCTCTACGACGACACCCCGGCCATGCTCCACTCCATCGACTGCGACGGCCGGCTCCTCAGCGTCAGCAACTACTGGCTCGAACTCCTCGGCTATGACCGGGGTGAGGTGCTCGGAAGAAAGTCCAGCGAGTTCCTCACGCCGGCATCGCGCCGTTACGCCGAAGAAACCGTCATCCCCCAGTTCTTCACAACCGGTTGCTGCAAGGATGTCCCCTACCAATTCGTGACCAAGGTTGGGGCAGCAATCGACGTCATTCTCTCCGCCACGGCCGAACGGGACGAGACCGGCAAGATAGTCCGGTCTCTCGCCGTCATGACGGATATTACCGAGCGCAAACGCGCCGAGGAGGCGCTGCGGGAGAGCGAGGAGAAATTCTCG
>DATDMX010000078.1:0-4964 GCA_036518575.1 Geobacteraceae bacterium
ACCGTGATTACTACGAGGTTCTCGGCGTCCACAAGAACACTTCCGACACCGAGATAAAGAAAGCTTTCAGGAAGCTCGCCATCCAGTACCACCCCGACAAGAATCCGGGTGACAAGGCGGCTGAGGAGAAATTCAAGGAGCTGTCCGAAGCCTACGAGGTGCTCTCGGATCCCCAGAAGCGGGCCCAGTACGACCAGTTCGGCCATGCCGGCCTGGGGCAGGGGGGCTTTTCGGGCGGCGGGTTCGGATTCGGCGCCGGCTCCCCCTTCGGGGATATTTTCGGCGACATCTTCGGCGACATCTTCGGCGGTGGCGGACGGCAACGGGGCCGGGGCCGGCGCGGCGACGATCTGCAGTACAATCTCGACATCGAATTCGAGAAGGCGGCCTTCGGTACCGAGACCACCATCGATGTTCCCTTTGCCAAGCGCTGCGAGAGCTGTTCGGGGAGCGGCGCCAAGGCGGGGACCGAACCCAAGACGTGCCCCACCTGCCACGGTGCGGGCCAGGTGCGCTTCCAGCAGGGGTTCTTCCAGGTGAGCAAGACCTGCAGCCAGTGTGGCGGCGAGGGGCGAATCGTGGACCACCCCTGTCCCGACTGTCGGGGAGCGGGGAGTGTGCGCTCCACCAAGAAGCTCTCCGTCAAGGTGCCGGCCGGCGTGGAGACGGGCAACCGTCTCAAGATGTCGGGCGAAGGAGGGCAGGGGACCAAGGGGGGCGCAAACGGCGACCTCTACATCTACATCAATGTCCGCGAGCACGCCATCTTCAACCGGGAGGGAAACGACGTCATCTGCGAGGTCCCCATCGGCTTCACCCAGGCGGCACTGGGGTGCGAGCTGGATGTGCCGACCCTCGACGGCAAGGTAAGCATGAAGGTGCCGGAGGGAACCCAGTCGGGCAAGGTGTTCCGGCTGCGCGGCAAGGGAATCCCGGTCCTCCAGGGATACGGTCGCGGTGACCAGCTCGTGGTGGTCAAGGTGGAGACGCCGACGAACCTCAACAAGCGCCAGCGCGAGCTCCTCGAGGAATTCGCCCGTATCGGCGGCGAGGAAGTGCAGCCCCTGCGCAAGGGGTTCTTCGACAAGGTAAAGGACATCCTGAGTTGAGGTGGCTGACGGGGAGAGCACGCGCGCTTTTCGTGGTGCTCCTCGTCACGGCGCTCCTCGCGCCTGTGGTGCGCCCGGCCGCTGCCGGCGACGGGCACGACGTGCGGGCCACCCTCCTGGCCAACAAGGAGTTCGCCCCGGCCCTCCTCGAGGGGATTCGCTCCGCCCGCTCGACCATCATCTGCTGCTACTATCTCTTCAAGACCGGAAGCGGCCGTACGAACCTGCCGCGGCGCATCGCCGAGGAACTTATCAAGGCGCGGCAGCGGGGCGTGGAGGTGAGTGTCATCCTGGAGGCGCAGGGGAGGACCAATGACCGCCTCGACGCCGACAACCACGCCACCGCCGCCTATCTCGCCCGCGGCGGGGTGAAGGTCTTCTTCGACTCTCCGTCCGTCACCACCCACAGCAAGGTCACCGTTATCGACGACCGCTACGTCTTCCTGGGGAGCCACAACCTCACCCAGGGAGCTCTCTCCCACAACAACGAACTCTCGCTCCTCCTCGACTCGCCCGCCATGGCAGCCGAAATCCGCTCCCTCCTCCGGCGGCTCTAGGACCACCCGGAGAAATACGCAGTAACGCCGCAAGGAGAACTCCGACAGATGAGCGAAACCCAGCACCCGTTTCATACCCTCACCCCCAGCTTCGTCATGGATGCCGTGGAAAGCCAGGGCTTTCGTTGCGACTGCCGCACGCTGGCTCTCAACAGCTACGAGAACCGCGTCTACCAGGTGGGGATCGAAGAGGGGGAGCCGCTCATCGCCAAGTTCTATCGCCCGGGGCGCTGGAGTGACGAGCAGATTGTCGAGGAGCACCTCTTCACCCTGGAACTTGCCGAACATGAGCTCCCGGTGGTGGCCCCGTGGCGAAATGCGGACGGCCAAACCCTCTTTCGCCACGACGGGTTTCGCTTTGCCCTCTACCCGCGCCAAGGCGGACATGCCCCCGAATTCGACAACCTCGACAACCTCCTCATCCTCGGCCGCATGCTTGGCCGCATGCACGCCATCGGGGCGGTGCGCCCCTTCGTCCACCGACCGGTGCTCGACAGTGCAAGCTTTGGCCACGCGAGTGTGGAGCTCATTACCTCCCACTTCATCCCCGAGGAGTACCGGGAGAGCTACGTCGCCGTCACCCGGCTTCTCCTCGCCGAAATCGACGCCATCGTTGCCGGGGTCGGGGCGGTTCGCGCCATCCGTGTCCACGGTGACTGCCACCCCGGTAACATCCTCTGGCGCGACAATGCGCCCCACTTCGTCGATTTTGACGATGCCCGCATGGCCCCGGCGGTGCAGGACCTCTGGATGATGCTCTCCGGCGAGAGGGCGCGCCAGAATGCCCAGTTGGCCGAACTCATCGAAGGGTATGGCGAGTTCTACGATTTCGACCCGCGGGAGCTTCGGCTCGTGGAGGCGCTTCGTGCGCTGCGCATGCTCCATCACAGCGCCTGGATCGCCCGCCGCTGGAAAGACCCCATCTTCCCCGTCACCTTCCCCTGGTTCAACACCACGCGCTACTGGGGGGAGCAGATTCTCTCTCTCCGGGAGCAGCTGGCTACACTCGCCGAACCACCCCTCGAACTTCCCTGAACCGCCATTCCCCCTGAAACTTCCTTCCATTCCCGTCCCTTCCGGGCGTCAAGCGTCGGCTTGCGAACTTTCGGAAGAGGGGTATTTTGTATATACCGCTTCACGGCAGCATGTGACGATTGTCCGAGTTCCCGGCAGGGGGAGGTACACATGGGAGACACAAAGAGATTCGGCGAGGAATACCGGCGGCGGCAGAAGGTGGAGGTTCCCCCGGACACCTGTGAGCTCTGTGGCGAGAAGCTCGAGGTCGACCCCGAGACCGGCGAAGGTCATTGCCTTGTCTGCGAGAGCCCCGAAGAGTAGGAACCATTTTCCCCGTGCTGGCCGACCGGGGAGCGACCTGCCTCATGCATGAAAGCCGCTAGCGGAGGCAGGCGAAAAACCGGTGCGACTTCCGTCTCCAGGTGATATACTCACGCCTTCAGTAAAGGAGGTGTGGGGTGGAAGACATCAAGCAGAGTCTGGCGGCGGCCCGGGCCAAGAACCGTCTCAATAATTGGGTGGCGGTGAGTGTGGCCATTCTCTCCGCCTTCATGGCGGTCACCAAGGTGAAGGATGACAACATCGTCCAGGCCATGCTTCAGGCCAAGTCCGATGCCGTTGATTCCTGGAGTGAATATCAGTCGAAGCGGATCAAGCAGCATCTGGCCGAACTGGGGCTCAAACAGGCCCAGCTCCTTCAGACGACGGTCTCGGCCAAGGGGGAAGCGCTCCTTGCCGGCCAGGTGCGGGAGTACCAGGCGACCATAGATCGTTACACGCAGGAGGAAGAGGCGCTCAAGAAGAAAGCCCGGGACTTCGAGGCGCAGTACGATAGTCTCAACTACCGCGACGATCAGTTCGATCTTTCCGACGCCGCTCTCTCCGTCACCCTTGCGCTTCTGGCGGTCACCGCCCTTACCGGGGAGCGGCGACTCTTTGCCTTTTCCTGGATTTTTGCCGGGTTCGGCATTGTCATGGGGCTTGCCGGACTCCTTGGCCTGCATCTGCATCCCGATTGGCTGACCAAACTCCTCTCCTGACGGAGTAACCCTGGATGAAAACCATGAAGCGTTTCGCCATGACGCTCCTCGTCCTTCTCGTTTCTTGAATCTGTTGCCGGTGCAGCTGGACCGATAACGGCCCTTGACTGCGGTGCCCTCTGTGGGTACTCTTGACGAGACACTGATCACAATTGGATCACGATCCCGAAGGAGCGCCCATGGCCGAAGAAACGCAGAGCACGTCACTTCATCCCTGGAAGTTTTTCCGCGCCGGCGGCTTCGACCAGGCCCTGCTGGAAAGCGGGGAAGACGTCGTTGCCCTCTCATCCCTAGACCAGAAGCTTTGGTCCGCCCTTAGCTGCCCCGTACGTGGCGTCGAATTCGACGCGAGGACCCTTGCACTCATCGATACGGACGGCGATGGCCATATCCGGGTCCCGGAGATTCTCGCCACGGTTGAATGGGTCGGGAAGTGTCTGAAGAGCCCCCGGACCATCGAGCTCGGGGAGGGGGTTCTCCCCCTCGACGCCATCGACGCCACCACTGCGGAAGGGGCGCGCGTGCTGGCCTCGGCCCGGACCGTGCTGCGCATTCTCGGCAAGGAGGATGCTGCTCAGATAACGGTGGAGGACAGCTGCGACAGCGAGGCCATCTTCTCCCGGGCACGGTTCAACGGCGACGGCATCGTCACGGCAGCATCCACCGACGACGAGGCGCTCAAGGACTGGATAGGGGATATCATCGCCTGCTTTGGGGGGGAAACCGATCGCAGCGGCGAACCGGGAGTGAGCGGGGAGGCCGTGGCCCGGTTTTCCGCCGAGGCGGCGGCATGGCTTGCATGGCAGGAGGAGTCGGTGGCACCCCTTGCCCGGTCCCTGCCCCACGAGGAGCGGGAGGCGGCTCTCGCGGTGTGGCAGCAGGTGAAGCCCAAGATCGACGACTACTTCCTTCGCTGCCGCCTTGCCTCCTACGACGACCGGGCGGCCATGGTCCTCAATGCCTCGGAAGAGGAACTGGCGGCGCTCGCCCCGAAGAATCTCGCCACCTGCGAGGACGAATTTGCCGCTTTTCCGCTGGCGGCGGTTACGGCCACGGGAGCGCTCGGTCTGGAGGAAGGGGTAAACCCGGCCTGGTCGGCGAGCCTCGCGGCGTTCCGGGCCCTCATCCTTGTCCCCCTCCACGGCGGCGGGGCGCTCCTCACGGTCGATGAGTGGGAGGGGGTGAAGACGGCTATGCTCCCCTACGAGACGTGGTGGGCAGGGCGGGTGGAGACGGCCGTG
>DATDMX010000079.1:0-4000 GCA_036518575.1 Geobacteraceae bacterium
ACGGGTACTGCCAGCGAGCGTTCCGTCTATGCCGCCGCGCGGTTGCGCATGGAGCTCATCAGGTCGCTCATCGGCACCATCGAGCACCAGCAGACCATCATGGGCCTCGTCAACAACCAGAGCAGGGTGGGCGCCGAATACCGGCTCAACAGCCTCCTCGCCGTCCAGGCAACCGGGGCCGTCGGTACCCTGGGCAACGCCGCCGAGGCGGGGGCAACGGTTACCCTCGACAAGAGCAGGGTCTACGTCAAGGAACGCCTGGTTGACGACCAGGCCGGCAAGACGACGGCCACCGTCGTGGGCGGCGAGCAGCCCCTGGGGCCCTCCAGCAAGGTCTACACGGAGTATCAGTGGGAGAACGGCCCGCAGGGGAACCGCACCATCTCCCTCCTGGGCGCCCAGAAGCTGTGGGACCTGCGGCCGGGGCTGCAGTTCCTTCTGGCCGGCGAGCACGGCAGCATCGCGGCGCGGCCGGCCACCAGCGAGCGCTACAGCGTCGCCGCGGGGATAAACTACAGCAAGCCCGATGCGTTCAAGCTCACCTCGCGCGAAGAGGTCCGCTGGGAGCGGGGCGGGCAGAAGCTCCTCCAGTATCTCACCACGACGCTCCTGGAGTACAAGCTCGGGCCCGACTTCACCCTCTTCGGCAAATACCGCTACAGCGTCACGCACGACGTGGGGGCCGACCAGGTGGTGGCCATGCTGGAGGAGCGGAGCATCGGCCTGGCCTATCGACCGGTCAAGCACGACCGCTTCAATGCCCTGGCGCGCTATACGCGGGTTCTCGACCAGAAGGCGGCAGCCGTCGAGACGGGCGTGGCCACCAAGACCATTTCGGACGTCTTCTCCGGCGAGTGGTCCCTGCAGCTGTGCCGGAAACTGGAGTGGGTGGACAAGACGGCGTACAAGATCGTGACCGAGCGGTACGCCGACCAGCCCTCGTTCACCGGGCACACGCTCCTCTCCATCCACCGGTTGAACTACCGCCTGCTGCGCCGGATAGATGCGGCCGCCGAGTACCGGATGCTCGTGCAGATGGAAGCCGACGACCAGCGGGCGGGATGGCTCGCCGAGGTGACGTGGGAGCCCATAGATCACCTGCGGGTGGGGGTTGGCTACAACTTCACAGATTTCTCGGACAACGAGTTTGCAGACAACAATTACTCGGTGTCCGGCTGGTTCCTGCGCGTGCAGGGGAAATACTGAGCAAGCGCCCCGCCGCCTGACCTGGGCGGCGGGGTGATGATCGATCCAAGGGGTAGCACGATGTCCCGCAAGTTCCTCCAAACCGTTGTCCGCCGTGCCCTGGAGATAGCAGGCGCCGTCCTCATGGCGATTCTCTGCTTCATGGTGTTCCTGCTTATTCTCAAGCTCATCTTCCCCTCGGGTACGCCGCTTTCGGAACTCATGATCGGTGGGGAGAGCGAGGAGGAGGAAGTGGCCGGGGTACGCCCGCGCACCCGGCCGGGAGAGCAGCTGGAGCCGTTCGCGGCGAGCATCGGAAGCTACCACAACACAGTGAGGAGCAAGCGCTCGGCGGACGTCGCCTGGTCGGACGTGCGCGAGGGGATGCTCCTCTACAACAAGGATGCGGTGCAGACCGCGAAACAATCGAGCGCGCTGATTTCCTTCGACGCGACCAACTCGCTGGAAATGTCGAGTAACTCGCTCCTCATCATCCGAAGCCTCACCAGGGACCCGGTGCGCAACGACCGCAAGTCGGTCCTCCTCGTGGTGGACGGCGAGCTGCGGGGCAGACTGTCGGGCTCGCCGCAGGAGACGGTGCAGGTGGAGATGGCCCTGCCGGCCGGGATGGTGCGGGTCCAGTCCCGGAAAAGTCCCGATGGGAAAGCCGATTTCACGGTGCGGGTGAATCCCGACAAGTCATCGACCATAGCCGTGCGTCATGGCCTCGCCGAGGTGACGGCCCAGGGGAGGACGGTCAGGGTGGGTCCCGACCTCTTCACGACGGTGGGCCTCACCGGTCCCCCCACGAAGCCCAGGGAGCTTCCGACGGCACCCGTGGCGGTTTCGCCGACTGACAACGTCAGTTTTGCCTACCGCGAGTTGCCGCCGAAGGTCCGCTTCCTCTGGCAGGGGCCGGCCGCCATCAAAGGGTTCCGGTTTCAGCTCGCCACCGACCCGGAGTTCAAGAAACTCGTGGTGGACGAGCAGGTAGGGCCAGCCGGGTTCAGTCACGGCAGCCTGCGGCAGGGGGCGTATTACTGGCGGGTCACCAGTCTCGACGGCTGGTCCGAAGGGGGCACGAGCCCGGTGAGCCGCTTCCGGCTCGTGCAGGACCGCGAACCTCCCCGCCTTCAGGTGGACTTTGCGCCTGCGCAGCCCGGTGATCGCTACTACTTCCTCACGGGGACGACCGAGGCCGGGGCGGAGCTGTTTGTGAACACAAAGCCCGTTCCCGTGGACGGCAGCGGGGCGTTCAGCCAGACGCTCCAGCTGCAGCGGGGCATCAACGTGATTACCGTCGAGGCGGTGGACGCCGCCGGCAACATTACCTACAAGACGCACAGAGTCATGGGCAAGTTCTGATCCGGAGGATGCCATGCGGAAAATACGTTTCCAGATGCGGCTGAAGATTCTCGCGACGGTGCTCCTCGTCATCACCTCGGTGGTGAGCGCCATTACTTTCACCATGGCCAACCTGTTCCACGCCGACAAGGGCGCCTACATCCACGACCTCACCTCGGCCACCGCCCTCAATGCGACCGAGGAAGTGAACATGCTGCTGGAAGGGTACCGCGAGCGCCTGCAGGTCTATACGCGGCTCCTCGTGGACAAGACCCTTCCCGGGGCGAGCAAGAACGAGCTGATGAAGAAACTCCTGGAGGACAGCGGCGAGTTCGTGGCCATCACCATTTATCGCAACGGGGCGGACGAGGGGAGCGTCTACGACGCGAAACTCCTGGGAGAAGCGGGGCTCAGCAGGGAGGACCTGCAGCGCTACCGCAACGCCAACCCCCTTCCTCTGGAGGAGGTGGCTGCCCGCAAGGTCTTCGTCACCAATTCGACCATCAGCGAAAAGTTGCCGACCCTCACCATCGCCACGCTCCTGAGCGACCCCGCGAACGACAGCCGGGTGATTGCATCCGCCGTGATAAAGCTCGACCGGATCCTTGGTCTGGCCCGGCAGTCCAAGGTCTTTGAAACGTACGTGCTTGATTCCCGAGGGGTGCTCCTCGCCCACCGGCACATCGGGGAAGTCGTGCGGCGGGAAAAGGTCGGCTGGATTCCCCGCGACGAGAAGGGGCTCGGGGAAAAGGTCATGATCCGCACGCTGGAGTTCAGTCTCGACAACAGCGAGTTCGTGGGTGGGGTGGGCAAGGTGAGGGACGGCGCCGTGTTCGTGGGCGTCCATATCCCCAAATCCGCGGCCTACCTGACGGCGCGCAGTCTCCTCAAGAACCTCAGGGGGGTTTCCCTCGGGCTCCTCGTGGGGGCGGCCCTCCTGAGCCTGTACTGGTCATACCGCATCACCCGGCCCATCGAGATGCTCTCCGAGGCGAGCCGGCACGTGGGGCACGGTGACTTCGACGTCCACGTCACCCCTTCGTCCAACGACGAGATCGGCGAACTGGCCGTGTCGTTCAATCAGATGACGGACGAGCTCCATGCCCGCGAGATTGCGGTGCAGAAGGCGCAGGAACAGCTCCTCCAGTCGGAGAAGATGGCTGCTTTCGGCCAGTTGGGAGCCGGCATTGCCCACGAGGTGAAGAATCCGCTGGCGGGAATCCTGGGCTATGCCCAGCTCTGCCTGCGCAAGGTGGAGCCCGAAAGCCAGGTGCACAAGAACCTCATGGTCATCGAAAAGGAAACCAAGCGCTGCAAGGAGATCATCGAGAATCTTTTGAAGTTCGCCCGCCAGGAGAAATACCACCTGGAGCTCGTGGACATCAACCGGGTGATGGAGGATGCGGCGGCACTGGTGGAACACCAGCTCGGCATCAACCAGATCCAGTTGAAGAGGGCGCTGGCGCCGGAC
>DATDMX010000080.1:0-3491 GCA_036518575.1 Geobacteraceae bacterium
CATTTTGTGGCAAAAAATACACGCGTGGCGTTGTGTTCTTTCGCCCTCGTTTCTGCTATAACGGTACGACAGCATGCACTGTGATGGCAATCAGGGAGGAATGAGATGGCGGGAGGAATCAAGGAGTGGCCGGCGGACGAACGCCCGCGGGAAAAACTGTTGCAACGGGGAGCCGACGCGTTGAGCGATGCGGAGCTTCTGGCGCTCCTTCTGCGGACGGGTGACGCCGGCAGCGGCCGAAGCGCCCTCGACCTCGGCCGCGAACTCCTGCGCGAATTCGGCGACCTGCGCGCCCTGGCCATGGCCTCCACGACGGACATCTGCCGCATCAAGGGGACAGGCCCCGCCAAGGCGGCAACCGTCAAGGCCGCGCTGGAAATAGCCAACCGCTTCAAGGGGAGACGCCTGGAAAGGGAGTCCCGCTATACCTCCCCCGACCAGGTGTTCGAGCATTACCACTACACCTACCGCGACCGCCGCAAGGAGTATTTCCTGGCGCTCCTGCTCGACGGCAAGAATCGGGTCATTCGCGAAGTGCAGATCTCGGAGGGCTCGCTGAACCAAAGCATCGTCCACCCCCGCGAGGTCTTCAACCCTGCGGTGCGCGAATCGGCAGCAGCCATCATTCTCGTCCACAACCATCCCACCGGCGACCCGACCCCTTCGCGCGAGGACCTGGAAATCACCCGTCGCCTCAGGGAGGCGGGGGAACTCATGGGCGTGAAGGTCCTCGACCACATCATCATCGGTGACGGCGAATTCGTGAGCTTCGTCTCCCAGGGGCTCATGTGACCCGCACATCTTCAGCCGCCAAAGGAAAAGAGCCCCGAGGATTTGCTCCCCGGGGCTCTTTTCCTTTTCCCTTGCCGTTCGCGCCTACTTCCACGAATCCCGCAACGTCACGGTCCGGTTGAAGACCGGCCTGCCGGGAACCGAATCCTTCTCGTCGGCGCAGAAATAACCCTGGCGCTCGAACTGGTAGCGGCTCTCGGGCAGGGTATCCTCCAGGGAAGGCTCGATGCGGCAGCCGGTGAGGACCTCCACGGAGGCGGGGTTGAGGCAGCTCTTCCAGTCGTCGCCAGCCGGATTGGCAACGGCAAAGAGCCGGTCATAGAGCCGGACCTCCGCCTCGACCGCGTGGCGCGCGGAGACCCAGTGAATGACGCCCTTCACCTTGCGGTCGGCCGTCGCCCCCCCCGTGTGGCTGTCGGGGTCGTAGGTGCAGCGGACCTCGACGACGGCCCCCGCCTGATCCTTCACCACCTGCGTGCACTTGACGATGTAGGCGTTGCGCAGGCGCACCTCGCCTCCCGGCACGAGCCGTTTGAACCCCTTTACCGGCTCCTCCATGAAGTCGTCCTGCTCGATCCAGGCCTCGCAACAGAAGGGAACCTTGCGGCTTCCCATCTCGGGCTTCTGGGGATGGTTGGCGACGTTGAACTCCTCCACCTGCTCTGCGGGATAGTTCTCGATCACGAGCTTCAAGGGGCGTAGCACCGCCATGGCCCGCGGCGCCCGCTCGTTCAGGTCCTCGCGCACACTCTCTTCGAGGATCGACATATCGATCCAGCTGTCGCTTCGGCCGACACCGATACGCTCGCAGAAGGCGCGAATCGCCTCCGGCGTGTAGCCCCGGCGCTTGAGACCGACAAGCGTCGGCATGCGGGGGTCGTCCCAGCCGGCAACGTCGCCGTCCTGAACGAGCTGGAGCAGCTTGCGCTTGCTCATCACCGTATAGGAAAGATTCAGCCGGGCAAACTCGTACTGGCGGGGCCGGCTGGCAACCGGCAGGTTGTCGAGGAACCACTCGTAGAGGGGGCGATGGTCCTCAAACTCCAACGTACAGATGGAGTGGGTGATCCCCTCGATGGCATCGCTTTGCCCGTGGGCGTAGTCGTACATGGGATAGATGCACCACGTATCGCCCGTGCGAGGATGGGAGGCGTTGAGGATGCGGTACATGATGGGGTCGCGCAGATTCAGGTTGGGAGAGGCCATATCGATCCTGGCGCGCAGAACGCGGGAGCCGTCGGGGAACTCGCCGGCCCGCATACGGCGGAAAAGGTCGATATTTTCTGCGACGCTGCGATTGCGGTGGGGGCTCTCCTTCCCCGGTTCGGTCAGGGTGCCGCGGTACTGGCGGATCTCCTCGGCCGTCAGGTCGTCCACGTAGGCGAGGCCCTTCTCGATGAGCGCTTCGGCCCAGCGGTAGAGCTGCTCGAAGTAGTCGGAGGCGTGGTAGAGGTGCTCTGCCCAGTCGAAGCCGAGCCAATGGACACTCTCCTTGATCGACTCGGAGTACTCCACATCTTCTTTCACCGGATTGGTGTCATCGAATCTGAGGTGGCAGCGCCCGCCGAAGTCGCGCGCAAGGCCGAAATTGATGCAGATCGATTTCGCGTGGCCGATGTGCAGGTAGCCGTTTGGCTCGGGGGGGAACCGGGTGACGATGGTCTTGTGTTTCCCCGACTGCAGGTCGTCGGCGACGATGGTACGCAAAAAATTAGCGGGAGCCACGGCGGTGGTTGTTTCCTGCTCAGGATGGCTGGTCATGGGTCAGTACCTCGGTCGTGTTTTTTATGACGGCAAATCGGGCACGAGCTGTGCGCGTGACCACGTTTTATACCATTGTCCGGCTGTCAGGGGCAACTCCTCAATTGTGTAGCTCAAAGCGCCGCGTGTCCGGGTCCCAGCGGTAGCCCCTGGCGCTCCAGATGGTCTCTATACCCTTCCAGTCGAGCCCCAGCCCACGCATTTCTTCGGTGAGGTAATAGGCGGGCATGATCTCGTTGTCATCGATGCGGCCGTCACCGTTCGTGTCCGCCCAGTGAAAGGGGGCTATGGTAATACTGCGGCTGCCGCCGGTCTCCTCGGCATGGCTCATGCCGCCGGTGTGAACGACGATGTTTCCCGAGAAGGAAGCGGTCGAATTCAGAGGCGACGCCGGCGGTGGAAGCGCCGTGTAGGAAACGACCACCTGGCCACTGCCACCGGCGATGAGCCACTTGAGCTCTCCGCCCCGGGTCTCGCCCGGCGCGACGGGAGGTGACGCGTTGACGAAACGCCAGCCGGAGGGAAGACGCTCACGGATGATGAACCCTTCCTGCCCGGAACCGCGCCGATTGACCTTGATCTGCACGGGTACCGCCTCGCCGGGGGGGGTGAACCGCGGAAGCCACCTGACGGCCGCAAGGGGGGGCGGAGAGAGCCGGGCGACAATGATCCCTGCCACGACGACGACCGCGATGGCGAGGAACGCCAGCAGAAAACGACGGCCGGTCTTGGGCGCCAGAGGTGGCGGCTCTTCTTCGGCCACGGGCGGTTCCTCACGCCGTTCGATATCGGCAAGGGCCACATCGAGGGCGGCGGCCAGCTTCTCGGCGTTCTCACGTTTGATGGTGGGATAGCGATTGTTCTCCCAGCGCGAGATGGTGTCGGTGGTCACGCCGACGACACTCGCCACGTAGAGCTGGGTGAGTTTCTTCTCCTCG
>DATDMX010000081.1:0-4070 GCA_036518575.1 Geobacteraceae bacterium
TTATATTGAGAACGAGTGCGCGTAGAGAGAACGACGTAGAACGAAAAGGCCCGCGGAGACGCGGGCCTTTCCTTGTTCCAGGGCACGACACACGACAAATGCCCTTAAGCACAGCAGCCAGACAATTGCATTTCCCCCCAAAACATATTATAAACGCCCAATGCCTGAAGAAAGCACCTTGCATAAGACAAACTGGCAGGTATACCTCATAGAGTGTTCGGACGGCACGCTCTACACGGGCATAACCACGGACATCGACCGACGGCTGTACCAGCACGCCCATGGTGAAGGGGCCAAGTACTTTCGCGGCCGCCGGCCCCAACGCCTCATGTACCTCGAAGGAGGGCATTCGAGAAGCAGCGCGGGCAAGCGAGAAATCGAAATAAAGCGCCTGACGCGTGCCGACAAATGGTCACTCCTTGCCTCCCCAATCAACGAACTTCGGGCCGCCCCGGCCGCTGCAAGAGCCACAATCTTAGCCGACAACTGACCAGGAGGCTTCATGCCAGAAAAACGGGATATCACACGCTACAAGAAACGTCTTTCCCTCAAGTTCGGCATCGACGCCCCGACGAAGCTCGCCTTTACCGAAGACCTGTCCGCCAACGGCCTCTTCATCAAGACCGTCAACATCGCCCCCCTCGGGGCACGGGTAAAGATCGAACTCACGCTGCCCGATGGGGCAGTGGTGGCTCTGGAGGGAATAGTCCGCTGGTCCAAACGGGTGCCGCCACAGATGATCCACCTCGTCAAGAAAAGCGGCTTCGGCGTAAAAATCACTAAGATTCTCTCCGGCGAGCAGAGTTTTCGCCAGATGATCACCGAGTGCCAGGCAAGAACCTGACCTCCAGCCTCAGTCTCCCCCCCACCTCTACGACCATCTCACCTTCCCTTTTCACGGGCTTACCGGACATCTCCCGCGCATCGCTCCCCTCGCGCGCACACGACAAAAATGGGGCTTGACATATGGATTTTTCACGGCAATATGAGTGGCTATTCCATTGCTTTGCAGGAGGCCCCATGAAACGAATCTTACGGCTTTTCGGTCTCGGCACACTGCTCGCCACCCTTTCCGGTTGCTTCCAGGTGTCCACGGTGGTCCGGGTCAACCAGGACGGCAGCGGCACCATCGAGGAACGTATGCTCGTGAGCAAGAAGCTCGTTGCCCAGCTCAACGAATTTATGCACGCCTTCGCCGAGGAAGGGACCGAGCCGCCCAAACCGATGGAGCTTTTCGAACCGGAAAAACTTCGGCAGGCTGCCAAGGGTATGGGGGAAGAGGTTTCCTTTACCGGCGCCAAGAAGCTCGATACCGATGAATTCGAAGGATATGCCGCCGAGTATGCCTTTGCCGACATCAACCGGCTGCGCCTCAACCAGAAGTCCTCCCCTCCCCTTCCGTCCGCGAAAACCGAGGACAAGTCCCCTGCGCTCATGTTCTCCTTCACCAAGGGGACCAAGGGAAATCCCGCCACCCTCGTGGTCCGGCAACAGGACGCGCAGGCGGCTTCTCCGGCGCCCAATACCGCTCCCCCCGCGACGGCATCTTCGCCTGAACAGGCCGCCAAACCTGGCGCCACTCCTGCCGACCCGCAGATAAAAGCATTGGAGGATATGTTCAATGGTCTGAGGATATCCATGGCTGTAGAGGTGAACGGTACCATCACCAAGACCAACGCCACCTACCACGACGCCTCTCGGGTTACCGTCATCGACCTGGACTGGGAAAGGCTTTCGGGCGCATCGGACAAGCTCGCCGGACTCGGCGCCTCGGGCGGGGATATCTCCGTTGCCGAAGCCAGGAAAATCCTGAAGGATATCCCGGGCATCAAGGTGGACCTCAACGATGAGCTGCGCGTAGAGTTCACGGGGAAATGATGCTGAACCTACTGCGCACGAATATTGGGCGAGCTGCGATTGCGAGCCTCGGGCTGGTCATCTTCACTGCCTCCGTGGCCCGGGGCGCCGACCTGCCCCAAGAGCAGACAACACCACCCGTCAAGGAGAAATGCGGCCAAAGCCTCCCCCCCCTCGGCCTCTACTCAGCGGCTAACGACCTCCTTGAGGCAGCCCTCTATGCCCAGTGGGTTCTGGAGGACATCGTCTGCAAGGACCCCAAGAACGAAGAGGCGCGCAAGGCCTTGACCAAGCTGGACCTCGCCATCACCAAGGCCGAAGGAAAATGATGATCGCGCCCGACATGCTCATACTCTTCTTCACGACCTCGCTTGTCCTGGCCGTAGCGCCCGGACCCGACAACCTCTTCGTCATGACCCAGGCGGCACAACGGGGGCGAAGCGCCGGCCTCTTCGTAACCCTCGGGCTCTGCACCGGTCTCATCGTGCACACCAGCGCCGTCGCCTTCGGCCTGGCGGCCGTGTTCAAGGCGTCGGCCCTGGCGTTCACGCTGCTCAAGGTTGGCGGTGCCGCCTACCTCCTCTTTTTGGCCTGGCAGGCATTCCGGGCGTCGGGGGAGGAAGGCGACACAGCGGAAGCAGTGGCGCTTGAGCGGGGGAAACTCTATCGGCGCGGCATTATCATGAACGTCACCAATCCGAAGGTGTCCATATTCTTCCTGGCGTTTCTGCCCCAATTTGCCGACCCCGGCAAAGGACGCCTGACGCTCCAGTTCCTCATCCTCGGCGCAATTTTCATTGTGGCCACGATCCTCGTCTTCGGCGCCCTCAGCATTCTTGCCGGAGCCCTCGGCGACAGGCTGAGACGGTCCGCCCTCACCAGAAAGATCATCAACCGGGCAGCGGGAACCGTTTTCGCCGGACTGGCCGTAAAACTTGCCATGGCCAGAAACTAGCCGGCAGCCCACCAACCGTGGAAACTGAAGGGTACGTGGTGCTGAAGCCATACCACGGCCAGAGGGCCATCCGCAAGGCGCTCGGCCCGCAGAACAGCCAGGAAACCCTTGCGGGTGTGGCTGTCGTAACCCTCGGTCAGGAGCCAGCCCGGCTCGTCCCGATCCTCCCCCCCATACTCCCGGCCGGGGATTGGCACAAATACCGGCTCGCAGCAATAGACCCCCGGCCCGAAATCATAGCTCTCGCTGGCGCCGGTCAGGACATCCACCCTGGTGACGTACGACCAGAAGAATTCGCCAGCTCTCTGCTTCACCATGTAGCCGAAGCGGTAGCGATGACACCGGTGCACCTCGTTCACCCGGGGCCACTCGTAGCTGCCCCGATCCAACACCTCCTGACGGATGCGTTTTCCCGCCGGATCGATGACATAGCGTCGCAACTCACCAGGGGAGCTGAAGTCGCCGCGACGGCCGGTCATCATGGCGGTCACCACCGGGTTCTTGCCGATAAAATGATCGGGGTTGGCATAGCCGACGAAATCGGCGCGAATCTCCCCGCCAGACTCGCAGGCATTCACAGAATGCCACATGAAGCAGGCGTCGGTCGCGACAAAGAGCGGCTCCCCTGCCCCGCTTCGCTCCAGAATCATGAGGAGGTTCCCCTCGCCGGGATTCCAGCTGAGGGAATCGGCCAAGCTCCGCAGGCCCAAGAGGAAGCCCCAGAAATGAATCTCGGCGGGGTGGAAGCTCACAATGAAATGGCGGTCGGACACCAGCCAGTCGTGCATGTAAACGTAGCGGGGCAGCGCAAAGGAACGATGCTGCCTGAGACTGCCGTCGCGTGCGAAGACGGTGATGTGGATGAGGGGTTTGGGGCCGTAACGGATGCCGAAGTGAAGCCACTCGCCGGTGAGCGGGTCCATTTTCGAGTGGGGGCCGTAGACGGTAGCATCCTTGTCCAGCCCGAAAGTCGAGGGACCGATGGTTGCAAGGGTTTGGGGGTCGAGCTCATAGGGAAGCCCCGTCTCGTCAAAGGCGAAGAGCCGCCCGTTACGCAGGTAGACCGTCACCCCCGCCTGGTTCAGGATCTTGTCCGCTGCCCAGAAGTTCGCCAGAAGGCCACCGGGGGCCTGGGTGCTCCAACTGGGAAAGACAAACGTACCCGCGGCCTCTTCTTCCGTGTATTTCCGGGTTCTGACGAAGCGATTGCGATAGTGCACCCCTTGCTCGTGAAAGGTGAAAGCCTGCACCATGCCGT
>DATDMX010000082.1:0-2140 GCA_036518575.1 Geobacteraceae bacterium
CCGCCACCTCGGCCCGGTCTCCCACCTTTACGTACGCCGCGTTGCGCTGATCGAGGTAGACGTAGGCCCGCAGCCGGTCCGTCTCGGAAAGGGCGACGACGGGGAGGGTGGCGGTCTGGGAGGTGGTGGCGTTCTGCACCAGCGCCCCCGGGTCGGCGAAGCGGGCCGTGACCGTGGCGTCGAAGGGGGCGCGAAGCACCTCGTACTCCTTCAGGGTTTTGAGGCTTGCGGCCGTCGCCTCGGCCACCCGGGCCGCAGCCTCGGCGTTCTCTGCGTCCTGGCGGGCGATGGCCTCGGAGGGAAGAAGCCCTTTGTAGCGCTCGGCTATGACCCGCTTGTTCCGGGCATCGGCCACGGCCGCGTCGTACTGGCTGTCGAGCTCCGCCGACTCGATCACCGCCAGTACCTCGCCCCGTTTCACCCTGTCCCCCTTGTCGACCCTGATCTCCTTCAGATAGCCGCTCACCTTGGCAAAGAGGGTCACGGCCGCGTAGGGCCTGGTCTCGCCGGTCAGTACCACGGTCCGCTCGCCCGGGGACCGGGTGGCGACGATGACCGGTACCCGCGGCCCCGCCTTCACCGTTGCGGCAAGGCTCTGCCGCTCCCTTTCGACCTCGGTCCGGCGCGCAGCGACGAGGACGAAGAGGAGCACGCCGGCAACGACCAGAATGAGGCATCCGACTGCGTACAGCGTTCTCCCTTTTGGTAGCGGTCCCGTATCGTTCATCTCTTATTCTCCTGAGATTCTTCTCCCTGCTCGGCGATCCTGAAGCGCTCGTCCAGGAGGTGCTTGGTGGGAATTTCCCGGCGCAGGAGCGAGTAGACGACCGGTACCACGAAGAGCGTGACCACGGTCGCCACGATGAGACCGCCGATCACGGCCCTCCCCAGCGGTGCGTTCTGCTCTCCCGCCTCACCCATGGCAAGGGCCATGGGGAGCATGCCGATGATCATGGCCAGCGCCGTCATGAGGACCGGCCGAAGCCGCGTCATCCCCGCCTCCAGGGCCGCTTCCACTGGAGAGACCTCCTTTTCCACCCGCAGGTCGTTGGCGAAGCTCACCAGGAGGATGGAGTTGGAGGTGGCGATCCCCACGGCCATGATCGACCCCATGAGCGACTCCACGTTGATGGTGGTGCCGGTGAGGGCCAGCATCCAGAGAATGCCCACCAGCGCCCCCGGCACCGCGGTCATGATGATGAAGGGGTCGAGCCACGACTGGAACAGCACCACCATGAGGAAGTAGACCAGCAGTATGGCGAGGATGAGCCCGAGGCCGAGGCTGTGGAACGATTCGGTCATCACCTCGTTCTGCCCGCGCACCGTGATGCGCATCCCCGGCGGGAGCTTCCCGAGCTTTTTGATCGCCCGCTGGATGTCGCTCACCACCGCACCCAGGTCGCGCCCCTCCACGCTCGCCTCCACGTCGAGAACCCGCTGCACCGTGTAGTGGCTGATGTTTTCCGGACCCAGACGGTGGGAGACGGTCGCCAGGTTGGCGAGGCTCTGGGCCGGGGCCTGGGGGGTGTCCGTGGGGAGAGGGGGAGTCGCGGCCTGGAGGAGGCTAGCGGCCGACGGCGGGGTGACCGGCATGGCGGCGAGACTTGAGAGCGAGCTCTGGTACTGGCGGGGAATCTGGACCGCCACGGTGTAGTTCACGTTGTTTGCCGGATTGAGGAAGAAGGAGGGGGCAATGAGGCCGCTGGAGGAGAGGGAGATGAGGGCGCTCGTGGCCACGTCCCGCTCGCTCATGCCGAGGGTCGCGGCACGGACCCGGTCCACGTCCACCTGGAGGGTCGGGTAGTCGAGCACCTGGTTCACGTGCACGTCCGCTGCCCCGGGGATGCCCCGCATGGCGTCCCGCACCTTGAGGGCGTATTCGTAGGAGCGGCTGAGGTCCATCCCCTCGATCTGCACGTCGATGGGGGAGGTGAGCCCGAAGTTGAGCACCTGGGTGACGATGTCGGCAGACTGGAAATAGAAGCGGGAGCCGGGAAACTCCCGCGTGAGGACCTCGCGCATTTTTTTCCGGTAGACGGCAGTCGGCCGGTGCCACTTCTTGAGAGAGATGAGGATCTCCGCGTCCATGCCGCAGATGTTTTCGGTCTGCACGAAGGCCATGTTGTAGAAGATCGGTACC
>DATDMX010000083.1:0-5310 GCA_036518575.1 Geobacteraceae bacterium
CATTGAAACCCGTCGCATAGTACGCTATCGTAAACCGCTTGACAGCCACGGAAGAGACGATGGGACACGAAAGCACGCGGTTCTGAACATGACGACAAAGGAACGACTTGACAAGATCCTCGTGGAGCGGGGGCTTGTTCCTTCCCGGGAGCGGGCTCGCGCCCTCATCATGGCGGGGCAGGTGGTGGTGAACGATCACGCCGTTGATAAGGCCGGCGCCATGGTTTCGCTGGATGCTGCCATCCGCCTCAAGGGGGAGGATATCCCGTTTGTCAGCCGGGGCGGGCTCAAGCTGGCGAAGGCGCTCGAACATTTTGCCGTGAATGTCAACGGCCTCGTCTGCATCGATGTCGGTGCGTCCACCGGCGGTTTTACCGACTGCCTCCTTCAGCGGGGGGCCGAAAAGGTGTATGCCGTGGACGTGGGCTATGGCCAGCTCGCCTGGAAGCTTCGCACCGATTCGAGGGTGGTGAACCTCGAGAAGACCAACATCCGCTACCTGGAGCCGGAGCGCCTGAGTGAAGTGCCGCAGATGGCGGTCATCGATGCTTCCTTCATTTCCCTCGACAAGGTTCTTCCCAACACGCTTCGTCTCATTGCTCCTGACGCCGAGATTGTCGCGCTCATCAAGCCCCAGTTCGAGGTGGGGCGTGGTGAAGTAGGGAAGGGGGGGGTGGTGCGTGACGAAAAGAAGCACGAGGCTGTGGTCGAAGCCGTTCGCGAGACCGCCATTTCCCTCGGGCTCGAGGTCTGCGGGGTGGTGGAGTCACCCATCCTGGGTCCCAAGGGAAACCGGGAATTTCTTATTCATCTTCGTAAGAGGAAATGATGACCGTTCGCATCCTTCACACCGCTGATCTGCACCTGGGTGCCAACCTGGCCGGCTTCGGCGAACTTGCCCGGGAGCGGCAGCGGGACTTCGAAAAGACCTTCGAGCGGATTGTCACGCTGGCTATCAAGCGGGAAGCGGACTGTCTCGTCGTGGCGGGTGATCTGTTCGATAGCAACAATGTCAGTGCCGAGCTCGTCGGGCGGGTGCAGGAAGGGTTCGCGCGTCTGGCCGGACGGGGGATCGCCGTGGTCCTTATCCCCGGCACCCATGATCACGTGGTGGGGGCGACAAGCATTTACCGTCGCTATCCTTTCAATGGTGTCCATCTGCTCATGGAGCCAGTCGTGACCGAGCCACTGTGCATCACCCTCCGGGGGGAAGAGGTCTGGTTCTACGGATTTGCCTACAATTCCGCCTCGTCGAACGGGGCGCTCTCTTCCATGGAGCGTCGTTCGGCCGAAGGTATTCACATCGGTCTTCTTCACGGGTCGTTGCGGGGAAGCCCGGAGTGGGAGCATCGACACAAGGACCTCCCCTTCGCGGTAGCCGATCTCGCTGCCCTGGGACTCGACTATGTCGCTCTTGGGCACTACCACAGCTTTGCTCCCGTTGAACACGATGGACAAACCATCGCCTGCTATCCCGGTTCCCCCGAAGGAAAGCGGTTCGGCGAGAATGGTGCCCGGCATGTGGTGATTACCGAGGTGGCGAAGGGGCGGGTGACCCTGGAGAAAGTCGAAGTGCAGAGTCGAACCATTAGCGAGCTGTCGATCGACGCCTCGCTTTTTGCCGATCAGCAACCCCTCGTGGAAGAGTTGACCAGGCTCGCTTCTCCCGAGGTCATCGCCCGTGTCCGCCTTGTCGGCATCGTGGAGGAACCCCTCGACTGTGCCAACATGGCCGGTCGGCTCCAGGGACTTTTTGCCTGGCTCGATCTCGTCGACGAAACCGACCTTTTCGACAGCAGCTACGTGCAGCGGCTCGAACGGGAAGATTCCATCCGCGGGCTCTTCGTGCGCAAGGTCCAGGAGCGTTGCGCACGGGCGGCGAGCGATGAGGAGCGTGAGCTCCACCGCGAGGCGCTTAAGCTCGTCTTCAAGCGTTTTGCCGGGAGGACGGAGTGATGCTCTGTTTCACGCGGCTCAGACTCGGTGCTTTCGGAAAGTTTCGCGACCAGGAGTTCATCCTCAAGCCGGGACTCAATCTCGTGTGCGGCAGCAACGAGGCGGGCAAGTCCACTTTCGCCGCTGCCATAGCCGGAATCATCTTCGGTTTTCGACGCGAGCGCGACCGTTACCTCCCGTGGGGCGACGGCAGCCGCTGGGAGGCAGAGGTCGCCTTCACCTGTGGCGACCGAGAGGTCGTGATCAGTCGGGATTTTCTGACCGACAAGGTGCGAGCGGTGGAGCGCACGGCAGGTGACATCAGCTGGCGTTTCGAGGGAAAAGTTTCTCCCGCCGGCCGCAGCAGCGAACGCGAGGAGTACCTGGCAAAGGTTGAAGAATACTGGGGGTTCTGCGAAGGCGACATCTTCCGCAACTCCGTCTACGTAGGCCAGCGCGATCTCCCCATCGACGGGGACGGCAACCTCTCGGGGAGGCTGCAGCAGCTTCTGTCCGGCTTCTCGGAGATGGACTACGATGCCGTGGTGACTGACCTTGAGAAGGAGCTCTACAGTGTCACAAAACGGCCCGGAGGGAGGGCCAAAGATCGGGAGCTGGAGGAGGTCCGGGCACGACTCGCTGAGGTGGCAGGTCTCTGGCAGCAGGGCCAGGACACTTTGTCCGAGTTGGCGAAACGGGAGGCGGCCCTTGCCGAGCTTTCCTCGTGGCTGGTGACGGCCAACGCCGACATGGAAAAGGGGCGCCTCTATCTGGAGAAGGTCGGTCAGTATCACCAGCTGGCTGGCCGGAAGAAGAGCCTCGAAGCAGAATTTGCGCGTATCGATGGTGACCGGGAAAAGGTACGGCGACTCGTCGAAAAAAAGGAAGATGTGGAAAGGCGTCTCGGCTCCATGGGTGGCATTGCTAGCTTGCCGGATGATTTCCCCGCCATTTTACAGTCGTATAGGGAGGGAAGGGCAAAGCTTGCCGCCCTCGAAGAGGAGAGCCAATTGACCGGGGGCAAGCCGACAACGGAAACTTCCCGGCCCGAGCGTCTGCTTTTTCTGCTCTTCCCCGTGTGGCTTGCTGCGGGCGCGGGGTGGTACCTCTATCCGGACAAAGGGGGTATTCTGGGTGGTGCGGCCACAGTTGTCTCCATTCTCCTTGCCGTCCCGGTTATGCGGAGGAGCCAGGAGCGGCGCGTGGCGGCATCCCGTAGAGCGGGGCGGCTCGATGCGCTCAACGCCGAACTCCTCTCGCTCAGAGAGGCGGCCTCCCGTTTTGAAGATCGTTTCCCCGGGATGGAAGTCTCTGCCCCGACTGACGCGGCACGCCTTATGGAAACGTTTCGCGCGGGGAAACTGTTGAAGGAGGAATTGGTCCAAGTCCAAAGCGCCCTTCACGTTCTGCCCGAACATGCTGCTCTCGTTGAACGTGTGCGCGAGCTGACCCGGGAGCTGGCCGTGGTCGGTGAACGAATGGAGGGGATCGTGGGCAAGGGGTTTCCGCTGCTCACTCCAGATGAATTCTTGGCCGCTGAGGAGAAAGTGCGGCGCCTTGACGGGGAAATCAAGGAAAAGGAGAAATCCTTTCGAAGCCTGGAACAGGAGGTGGCGATCAGTCGTCGTACCTCTCTTGACCTAGGTGCGATTGAGGATGAGGGCGAAGAACTCAAGGTGAGAGAAGAGCGGCTCGCTCGTCGTGTCGCGGCACTGCAGGTGGCGGTAGAGCTCATGAAGGAAACCCTCGACGAGTATCGGTCCACCTACCTCGTTCGTTTCGCTCAGGAAGTAAAGGGAAAGCTTTCTACCCTGACCGCCGGCCGTTATCGAGAGGTATCGTTTGATCCGGCCTTCAACCTTTCGGTGACTGCCGCGGGAGAGCCTCGATCAGTGGAGGCTATGAGTTGCGGTGTCCAGGATCAGGCGTATCTCGCTGCTCGCATCGCACTCGGGGGGATCCTCTCCAGGGGGAAAAAATTGCCTTTTCTTCTTGATGACCCTCTGGTAAATTTTGACAGCGAGCGGCGTACCGCCGCCTTGCAGTCGCTTGGTCACAATGCCAGGGACCACCAGGTGTTGCTCTTTGTCCATGACGAGCGCTACGCTCGGGCCAAGGGCAGCGAAAGATGGCATAAAATCATGCTGAACGAGGGGAGGGACGATGGTGGACAGCTGCATCTTCTGTAAGATAATCAGAGGAGATATTCCCGCTCGTAAGGTTTTCGAGGACAATCAGGTGTTGGCTATCGAGGACATTGCGCCCGTAGCCCCGGTACATATCTTGATCATTCCGAAGCGGCACATTGTGAATGCGCTTGACTTGCCGGAAGAAGAAAATGCCCTCGTAGGTCATGTTTTTCAGGTGGCAGCCCGGATAGCCCGGGAACGGGGCGTCGCCGAGAAGGGCTTCCGCATCGTTACCAACAATAACGCCGATGCCGGCCAATCGGTGTTCCATATCCATTTTCACCTGATCGGCGGTCGTCACCTCGCGTGGCCGCCGGGGTAAGCGGAAACTGCCGCTGACCTGTTACGTTCATCAATCTCGTAGTGAAGGAGTGATCTCATGAAGCGAGCTCTGTTAGTGATGACGTTGCTGATGTTTGCCGTTCCTGCTGCGGCGACGACATACACCTGGGAGGACGACCAAGGGACGGTGAATTTTACCGAGGACTACGGCAAAATACCGAAGAAATACCGCAAGAAGGCAAAGGTGCTTGGAGGCGAAGAAGAGGAGCCATCCGTCGTCGTTGAGCCCGAGCAAGGTGAAAAGGGGAAACCAAAGGCTGCAACGCCTCGCGAAACGAGCGAGCAGCCTCAGGCAGAGCAGAAAAATACAGTTTTTGGCGGCAAAGAAGGCAAAGCCTGGCGGGCTGAATTCGGTCAATTGAAGGCGGATCTCAAAGCCTCCGAAGACCAGTTGGTCGATTTGAGGAAAAGGCTCGCCGACACGAGCAAGATGTCGCGCTCGGAATACCTGAGACTTCAGGATTCCATCAGAAACCTCGAAAATAGAATCCTCGGTCTGCGCGAACGGCTGGACGATTTGAAGGCGGCCGCGAATAGGGCGGGAGTGCCTGACGAGTTTCGATAATGGCAGAACGTTGAGGACCTTGACCAAAACTTTTTTGTTCGTTGGAAGCAATTAACAAAAAACATCTTGACGGTGGAGTGATCCTGGGATATAAAGTGCGTCTGCTTAACGACGGGAGGAAAGAAAAAAGTCCGTCGGAGAAAAAAACCTCAGCCGCCGAAAAAAAGTTATTGACAAGAAAGTCTGGTTGAGGTAGGATGCAAAGTCTGTCGCGGGAACTTGGTCTTTGAAAACTAAATAGTAGACACACAGTAGATTGTGGGCCAACGTGAAGTAAGA
>DATDMX010000084.1:0-4127 GCA_036518575.1 Geobacteraceae bacterium
GGACCTGCATGCCGACCCTACCGATCTGGTCAAGGATCTCCTGGAGCGCTTCCCCCGACCTGGCCGCCTCAGCCGTCCCAGTCTCCACCTCCCTCACTCCCTCGTTCATGGCTGCCACCGCCCCCCTAGTCTCTGCCTGGATCGCCTTGTTGATCTGGCCGGCGCCAAGGTCCTGCTCCCTGCTCGCGGCATTGATCTCCTGGACGAGCTCGGCGGTCTTCTGGATGTCGGGGACCATCCTCTCCAGAAGCCCTCCCGCCCTTTCCGCCACCTCGACACTCGATGCCGACAAGTCGCTGATCTCGGCCGCCGCCTTCTGGCTTCGCTCGGCGAGCTTTCGCACCTCGCTTGCCACCACCGCGAATCCCTTGCCGTGCTCGCCGGCCCGGGCCGCCTCGATGGCGGCGTTCAACGCCAGGAGATTCGTCTGGCGGGCAATCTCCTCGATGATGGAGATCTTGCTGGCAATCTCCTTCATGGCCCGGACGGTCTCCTCCACCGCCATCCCGCCTTCCCGGGCAGCAGCCGACGACTTCACCGCGATCTTCTCGGTCTGCATGGCGTTATCCGCATTCTGCCGGATGTTCGCCGTCATCTGCTCCATGGAGGAGGAGGCTTCCTCCGCCGCTGCCGCCTGTTCGGCAGCCCCCTGCGACATCTGCTCGGAGCTGGCGGACAGCTGCTGGCTCCCGGAGGCGACGTTGTCCGCCGCACTCTTCACCTCGCCGACGATCTCGCGCAGTTTCTCCACCATGTTGCGCATGGCGGCCAGGAGCTGGCCGGTCTCGTCCTTGCCGGTCACTTCGATAGTGAGGGTGAGATCCCCTTCGGCCAACCGGTTGGCGACGGCAACCCCCTCGGCGATGGGTCTCCTGATGCTGCGCGTGATCAGAGCGCTGGCAACGAGCCCCAACAGCACGGCTACGACACTCATGATAAGCATGAGCACCACCGTGTGGTTCTTGCGATCCATGACGAGCTTTTCGGCCGCGTCCATCCGCTTGTTCCCCTCCAGGGCGAACTCTGCGGCCGTCTTCTCCATTCGGTGGGTTTCATCCTTGTACTCGGCAATGGCGGCATTCCCCTCGGCGGCGGTTTTCAGCTTGCCGGCGCGCACGAGGCCGAACACCTTGTTGAAGCCGGCGACGTAGAGGGCAAAATTGTCCTTGATTGTCTTGACCACATCGCGGTCGCCTTGCGTAAAAACAACTTTTTCCAGGTCGGCGATGCGCTGGTCGAGGTGCTCCCGCTCTTCGTTCCACTTCTTGCCGTACTCTTCCACCTTCTCCGGCGAAGCCATGTTGATGAAGATATCCTTCTCATACCTGCGCATGCCGAGGACATTGGCCTGGACCTGAGCCGAGTACTCGGCGACGTTGGCATCGGTTTGTAGCATTCTCACGGTCGTGTCGGTGACCGATTTGACCCCCCAGTGCCCCAACCCGCCAACAATCACGAGCAGCACGAGCATCAGACCAAAGCTAAGCCCCAACCGCGTTCCGATCTTCATGTTCGCCAAGTTCATGGTGCGCTCCCCCTCTTTCTCAGAGTGAATACGTCGCCTTTACCGTTCGATTCACGCCCGCCCTCATTCAACGGGCGCAAGCCCACCGCCGCCTCCCCTGACGGCGGTCAGCTCGGTGCGTGAAAAGACCTGGTCAATATCGAGGATGATGACAAACTCCTCGTCGCGCTTCCCCATCCCGCGGATGAACGCGGTGTCGAGCCGCGTCCCGATGCGGGGAGGGGGCTCGATCTGCTCCGACTCGAGGTCGAGCACCTCCTGCACCGAGTCGGCCATGGCCCCGAGCACGGTGGGCTCCCCGTCCACCGCTATCTCCACGATGATGACGCACGTGTTGACGGTCTTCTCCGTGGGTGTCATGCCGAACTTGAGCCGCATGTCCACCACCGGCACCACGTTGCCGCGCAGGTTGATCACCCCCCGCATGAACTCGGGCGTCTGCGGCACCCTCGTCACGGTGGTGAAGTCGAGCACCTCCCGCACCTTGGCGATGTCGAGGGCGAACACCTCGTCTTCAAGCTTGAACGTCAGGTACTGGGTCGCTTCCCCTGCCCCGGTCTCGTTCATGTCCGTTGCCTCCTTTCTTCTTCCCGCTCACGCCTGCCGCGCCAGGTGGCTGGCATCGAGAATGAGCGCCACCGAGCCGTCACCGAGGACCGTCGCCCCCGATATGCCCGCCACGTCCCGATACATCCGGCCGAGCGACTTGATGACCGTCTGGTGTTCTCCCACGACATGGTCCACCACAAACCCGATCCGCTCCCCCGCCAGATTGGTAATGACGATCTGCTCGAACTCCGGACGCTCACCCGCAATACCGAAGACCTCCCGCAGGGGAATGTAGGGGACAAGCTTGCCACGCACGTTGGCCAGATTGCGGCCATGCCCAGCCATGGCATCCTGGCGCGACAGCTCGACACACTCCTCCACGAGCGCCAGGGGGAGCACGAAACGGTCAGCGCCGATCCTCACGAGGAGGCTTTCCACGATGGCCAGTGTAAGGGGGATCTTGACGGTTATGGTCGTCCCGTCCCCGCGCCTGCTCGCCACCTCGATGGTGCCGCGCAGGGCATCGAGCGCCCGTTTCACCACGTCCATCCCCACGCCCCGCCCCGAAACGCTCGTCACCGTCTTGGCCGTGGAGAAGCCCGGAGCAAAAATCTGGGCATAGATCTCCTGTTCCGAAAGTTCCGCATGCGGTGACACGAGCCCCTTTTCCACCGCCTTGGCGCGGATCGCCTCCCGGTCCAGGCCGGCGCCGTCGTCCCGGACGGCAATGATGACGCAGTCGCCCGAATGGACGGCCGACAGATGCACGGTGCCGTGGCGGGGTTTGCCCGCCGCCACCCGGGCCTCGGGGCGCTCGATGCCGTGGTCGATGCTGTTGCGGATGATGTGGACCAGCGGGTCGTTGAGCTTTTCGAGGACCGTCTTGTCCAGTTCGGTCTCGCCGCCGGCCGTGATCATCTCCACCTCTTTGCCGAGCTCCGCCGCGAGGTCGTGCATGAGCCGCTTGAATTTGGCGAACGTGGTCCCCACCGGCAGCATGCGGATGTTCAGGGCGTTGTCGCGCAGCTCCGCGGTCAGCCGCTCCACCTCTTCGGCAATGGCGTCGAGCTCGGCGTCCCCCTTTATGGAAGCGGTCTGGCTCAGACGGGCCTGAACGGTCACCAGCTCACCCACCAGGTTGACGAGCTTGTCGAGCCGTTCGGCGGGCACACGAATACTCGATGCCGATTCCTGACTTTGCCGCTGCTGACGGACATCGCGGACGTGCTGCTGCTCCACGAGCGCCGCGTGAACCTTGTCGGCTTCCACCAGTCCCGATTCCACGAGGATTTCGCCAAGGCGCTTCTGGGAGGCGAGGACCCGGTCCAGCTCGGCCGCCTCCAGGTCGCCGCGTTCCACGAGAATCTCGCCAAGGCGTTTGTACTGCGGGGCGCCGGTGATGCCGCCGTCGTCCAGTTCCTCGATGACGAGCTCGCCTCCTTCCTCGACAAGGATGAATACGTCCTTGATGGCGTTGACATCCCGGGTCGTCGTCAGGACGGCATCCCAGTGAAAATAGCAGACGGACGGATCGAAATCGGGCAGGGTTGGAACACGGTCCGTACGGGCCATGACCTTGCAGGTACCGAGCCTTCTCAGGTCGGCGAGGAGCTCGACCGGGTCGAAGCCGGTGAGCAGGATAGCGGGCGGGGGGGAGAAGCGCACGCGAAACGTACGTGCCGGTGTATCGGGGGGAGAAACGGCGGCTGCAAGGAACGACGACGTGTCAACCTCCCGCGGTATGACGCCCAGCTCCTTTCCAAGCTCACAGGCAGGGCGGCTGCTGACGAAGAGAAGGGTGAATCCGCACGCACCGGGCGGCGCTTCGGCCGTTGAGGGTACAGCGGAGATGAGCTCTCCGCATCTCCCGATGACGTGGGTTCCCTCCGCCATGTCTTCCTTCAGGCGCTCGAGATTGTAGAGTCTTTCGCTGGCATAGAGGCACCGCCCCTGCTTGAGGTTTGCCCGCAACCTGTCCGTCTCGTAGCTCGTGAGAATGCCGAGGAACTGTTCGAGGCGCAGGCTGCTCTCCGGCAGCGGAGCGGCCGCCGGG
>DATDMX010000085.1:0-10415 GCA_036518575.1 Geobacteraceae bacterium
GACAGATCACCGGTTTCAACGCTGGCCATGTTCTCGACGATGCGGCTCAGTGGCTTTCGCACGAACTTGAGCATCACCAGAGAGATGGCCGCGGAGAGGAAGATGATAATCGCCAGGGTCGAAATGATAAAGAGCTTCGTCCCCTCCACCATTCTCTTCTTTGTCTCGGAGAGGGAGTAGTTTACGTCCAGCACACCGATGATGCGACTCTTGCGTCCATGGCAGATATGGCAAGGTTCATCGTTGTAGATGGGCTTCAGCATCTTCAGCACTTCGCCGTGCCCGTCCTCGTTGAATATCCCTTCCTTCCTGTTGTTGATGAAGAGCTGATAGTCCCCCTGGTAAACCGGCTTTCCCACCTCGTCAGGGTATGACGACTTGAGAACGATTCCCTGGGGGTGAAAAATGCGCACCCCCTGCAGTTTGTTGCTCTGGCCGACCATTTCGAGAATCACCTGCACATCCTCGGTATTGCCGATGCGCATGGAGTTGTAGATGCTTCGCTCGATGGTCTGCAGAAGCAGGTCGGTGCTTTCTCTGGCGAAGTTGATGAGTTGGGTCTGTTCCCTTTTCAAATTGAGATAGGCGAAGGTGCCGATGCCGAATGCCAGCAGGCTGATGGATAGAAAAATGACCCTGGTTGTTAAGCTCTTAAAAATCAACCTGTCTCCGAATGGCCGCAACAGACGGCAGCGTCCGTTCCCGATGAACCGAGCCCTTCACGCAGGTCACTTCGTCGCCGGAATTCCCGGCAGCGTCACTGTGCCTGCTGCCGGTGGCAGCTTGTTACCGAATCGCCAGTCGCTGTACTTGGTCTTCCCTTCGAACTCCTTGATCTCCTCCGGGAAATTGCTCTTCTTGAGCGGCTCTTCATCGCTCGCAATGCATACCCCAATGATCCCCCTCACCGGGTCCCTGATGGGCTCCCATTCCTTGTTCGTTATGGGATCCTTGTAAAGACGGCGCAGATAACGGGCCGTCGTGAGGCTGTAAGGGTTCTTCAACAGATCCTTCAGCTCCCTGATGGGATGGGGAGGCGGTTGCCCGGGCCGCGGCTTGTACCACAGATCAAAAGCGTACTTGTACTGCAAGCCGCGAAAGAGGAGTTCCTCCTCCCGCTCCCGCTTCATCACCGTCTGCCAGGACTGGCCGGCGACCCCGAGCATGATTCCCATGATCATGATGGCAACGAGGGCTGCAATGTAGGTAAAGCCGCGGCTGGATGCGAGGACTCTCACCCCCACCTCACTTCTTCTGCAGCACGTCCCTGGCGGCGGCGGCAAGATCGTCGGGGGTGAGGCCGAAATACTTGATGAGTTCTTCGGCCTTGCCGGAGGTGCCGAAACGATCGTTGATGCCGACGCGCTTGACGGGCGTCGGTTGCTTCTCGGCGAGGAGCTCGCTCACCGCTCCGCCGAGGCCGCCAACTATGGAATGCTCCTCGGCCGTGACGATGGCACCCGTTTCGCGCGCCGCAGCGAGAATGATTTCTTCATCGAGCGGCTTGATGGTGCCGATATGGACCACGCGGGCATTGATCCCGTCCCGGGCCAGAATTTCTGCGGCCTCCAGCGCCTGGGCCGTCATGAGGCCGGTGGTGACGAAGGTCACATCGCTGCCGGCACGCACCACCTGCCCCTTGCCGATTTCGAACCGGTAGGTGGCATCGAAAACCGTGGGCACCTTGTTGCGGCCAAGACGAACGTAGACCGGCCCCTTGTGCGCTGCCGCGGCCCGGATAGCCCCATCCGTTTCCACGCCGTCGGCCGGCACGATGACCGTCATGTTGGGGATGGCACGCATGATGGCGATGTCCTCAACCGATTGGTGGGAGCCGCCATCCTCCCCGACGGTTATGCCGCCATGGGTGCCGACAATCTTCACGTTGGCCTTCGGATAGGCCACCGACTGGCGCACCTGCTCCCAGGCGCGGCCGACGGCGAAGATGGCAAAAGTTGAAGCGAACGGAATCTTGCCGGCAGCGGCCAGACCGGCAGCGGTTCCGACCAGGTTGGCTTCAGCAATGCCCATGTTGAAAAAGCGCTCGGGAAACTTCTTGGCGAAAAGGGACGTCTTGGTGGAGCCGGAGAGGTCGGCGTCAAGGACGACGATGTCGAGGTTTTCCGCCCCCAGTTCCGCGAGGGTCTCACCATAGGCGTCTCTGGTGGCTTTCATGGTGCTCATGTGAACATTCCTTTCAAGGGGCCGCACAGGTCTAACAAGAATCCCTGGAGGCCCATGCTTAGCGTATTAGTCTTCGGCACACCCCAGACACTTGAGAGCATGGGGAAGCTCGGCGTCGCTGGGGGTGACACCGTGGTAGGAAGCCTTGTTCTCGAAGATATCGACTCCCTTGCCCTTCACGGTGGAGGCCACGATGACCGTGGGATGCCCCTTGACGGTCTCGGCCTTGTCGAGGGCGGCAACGATCGCATCCATGTCGTGGCCGTCGATCTCCAGCACGTGCCAACCGAAGGCGCGGAACTTCTCGCCGATGGGGGCGACATTCATGACTTTGGCCACTTCGCCGTCAATCTGGAGGGCATTGGCGTCCACCAGGGCGCACAGATTGTCGAGGCGGTAATGGGCCGCGGCCATCGCGGCTTCCCAGACCTGCCCTTCCTGGAGCTCGCCGTCACCGAGGAGAGCGTACACGCGGCAGTCCTTGCCGTCGAGCCGAAGTCCCAGCGCCATGCCGTTGGCCATGGAAAGCCCCTGGCCGAGCGAGCCGGTGCAGACCTCGACCCCGGGGGTCGATTTGCTGTCCGGATGCCCCTGCAGATGGCTGCCGAGACGGCGCAGCATCATCAGGTCCTCCTTGGGAAAGTAGCCTGCCGTCGCCAGCGCCACATACTGGGCCGGTGCCGCGTGTCCCTTGCAGAGGACAAAACGGTCACGCCCCTCCCAGCGGGGATCGGCAGGGTTGTGGCGCATCTTGTTGAAATAAAGAGCCGTGATCATGTCGATCGCCGAGAGGGAGCCGCCGGTATGTCCCGACTGGGACTTGTGGAGCATCTTGACGATGGCGATGCGAAGTTCCCGTGCCTTTTCCTGCAATTCGGTAGAAGTTAGCTTCACTATGTCGTTCCTTTCAGCTGGTTTTCGCTGTGACGTGATTAAGCACTAATCGTCGCCGACGACGAGGTAGTCGAGGATGATCTCGTCGAGGCTCTGCTTCGGTGAGACAGCCCCGGAAGAAGATGACTGGGGGGATGGTGGAGGTGGCGGGGAAGAGGCAGCCTGGGGTGCGGAAGCTGCTGATTGCTGTTCGGGCTGCTGCGGTGAAACGGGTGCGCCGGAGGGAAAGGCTCGGGCATCGAAGTCTCCCGCCTTGAGGCGCCGCAACATATCCTTGTGCTGTTCTTTCATCAGCTCCTCGACCACCTGCTCCAGGTTCTCCATCTTGATGATATCGGCATAGCTGGTCTTTTTGGAGGAAATGATGGTGCCGCCGCGGTAAAGGAGAGTGATGATGTGAGGGGCGTTGATGCCGCTGTCTTCGGTCTGGATGTGGAAAATGTCGCCCTTGTATCTGACGTTGTGATTGAACCCTACAACCATCGTCGTTCCCTGTCCGCCAAATGACGTAATATGTGCAAATTAGCACACGTATCAAAGAGTTGCAACACATAAGATACGCTGTGAACATGCGCTTTTGACGGCCGTCGCGAGGAACGAACGCCTCACGACGCCGCGCGTCATTCCTTGCCGAGAAGCCTCTTTATCCGGGCAACCGCTTCCATAGCGTCCCGGGCATAAAGATCGGCACCTATCTCCTGGGCATATTCTTCGGTCACCACGGCTCCCCCCACCATGGTGAAGGTCTTCACCCCGGCAGCCTTCAGCCGGGAGATGACGTTTTCCATCTCCGCCATGGTGGTAGTCATGAGCGCCGACAGCCCCACGGCATCCACCTGGTTGGCGGTCGCCGCCGCCACGATACGGTCGGCAGGGACGTTTTTCCCGAGGTCGATGACTTCGAAACCGTGATTTTCAAGGAGAGTTATGACGATGTTCTTGCCGATGTCGTGAATATCCCCTTCGACCGTGGCCATGAGGATTGTGCCGAGTCGCGCGAACTGCTCGCCGTGCATCTCCTCCTTGAGGCGTGCGAAAGCGGTCTGCATCGTTTCGGCGGCAAGCATCACCTGGGGGAGGAAACATATCTGCTTCTCGAAGCGTCGCCCCACCTCCTCGAGGCCGGGGAGAAGGCCGGTGTTGCTCACCTCGAGAGGGGAAAGCCCCTCTGTGAACGCCTGCTCCACAAGGGCAACGATATTCTCCCGGTCGCCGTCGACAATGGCTCGCGCCAGACGCCCCCTGATATCCTGCGGTGCCTCCTCCTGGACCTGCGCGCCCCCTGCGGTTTCAACACGAGCCTTGTACGCCTCGATGTAGGCAGCCGCATTGGGGTCCCGATTGAGAAGCACCATCGCCGAACGCCAGGCATCCATCATCGCCTGCTCTTTGGGATTGATGATGGCCGCATCGAGCCCGGCCCCCATGGCCATGGAGAAAAACGTGGCGGAAATGAGCGGCCGACAGGGGAGCCCGAAGGAGATGTTACTCACCCCGAGGACCGTGGCAAGCCCCAGCCTCTCCTTCACGAGGGCCACCGCCTTCAGTGTTTCCATGGCTCGCCGTTGCTCGGCACTCACGGTGAGGGTGAGGCAGTCGATAATGAGATTGTTGGCGCTGATTTCCGCAGCCGTAGCGGCGGCGAGAATCCTTTCGGCCACGGCACAACGATCTTCCGCGGTCGGCGGGATGCCCGTCTCGTCAAGGGCAAGGCCGATTACCGCCGCACCGTACTTCTTCACGAGGGGGAGAACCCGGTCGAGACTCTTGGCCTCACCGGAGACCGAGTTGACGAGGACCTTGCCGTCGGCAGCCTTGAGCCCCCTCTCCAGCGCAGCCGGGTTGGAGGAATCGAGGACGACCGGCACGGCCGCGGCCCCGTTCACGCAAAACACCGCCCGCTCCATGGCCGCCGGCTCATCAATGCCCGGGGCACCGACGTTCACGTCGAGAAGGGTCGCACCGGCAGTCACCTGCTCCATCGCCTCGCGACGGATGTAGGACACCTTTTCTTCCCTCAGCTCGGCCGCGAAGGCTTTCTTCCCCGTGGGATTGATCCGCTCGCCGATGATCGCCACTGGGCTAGCGCCACCAATGGCCGCGTAGCCGCTCCGGGAGGAAAGAAAGGTCGTCCCCCGCGGCGGACCGACCTCGGGGAAGGATTGGTCCTTGCCGTCGAGGGCCGTGCGAATCGCCCGGATGTGGGCAGGGGTCGTGCCGCAGCAACCGCCGATCACGCGGACACCGAGCTCCAGCAGCCGGTCATGATAGGCGGTCATTTCTTCGGGGGTCCCCGGAAAGATGGTCTTGCCGTCCTGAAGGACCGGGAGGCCGGCATTGGCCTGGGAAATGAGGGGGAGGCGCGTCACGCGCCGCATGGCGCCCAGGACTTCGGCGATGCCGTCCACGCCGAGGCCGCAATTGGAGCCGACGATATCGGCACCCACCGCCTCAAGGGTGATGGCGGCTGCCTCGGGGGGAGTGCCGAGGACGCTGCGGCCGTTGTCGTCGAAGGTGAGCATGGCGATAATGGGCACGCGGGGATCGAGCTCGCGCACGGCGATGACGGCGGCCCGGATCTCCTTGATGTCGAGGAAGGTTTCCAGCGTGATGACATCGGCCCCGGCAGCGATGAGGGAGCGGGCCTGTTCGCGAAAGAGCGCCGCCATCTCGTCGAAGGAAAGATCTCCCACCGGCTCCACGAAGCGGCCGGTCGGTCCCATGGAGGCTGCCACGTAGGCCCGGTCGCCGGCCACTGAGCGGGCGATTGCCACCCCGGCGGCATTGATCTCATCCACCTTGTCCGCCAGACCGTGATGGGAAAGCTTTTCCCGGGTGCCGCCGAACGTGTTGGTGACGATAATGTCAGCCCCTGCGTCGAGGTATTCCCGGTGGACGCCGGCCACCACCTCGGGCATGGTAAGGTTCAGCTCCTCCGGAGCCTGGCCCGGCTTGAGGCCCCTCGCCTGGAGCATGGTTCCCATGGCGCCGTCCAAGACGAGCACCCGTTCGCGTATCGCCTGCATGAATGGCAATTTCATTGAGCTGTGTCCCTTTGGGTTATCCCTATTTAGTTCGAGGTGCAGCGAGCTATTTCGTCTCCAGGCTATAGTCGGGAGGCAGCGGCTCCCGCAGGTCGAGGTGCCCCTTCGCGGTGGAAAGAGCCGCACCGTCCATGAGGAACTGCACCCTGCGTATCTGGGGGAAATTGAACGTTATGCTGTCGACAATGGAATAGACGGCACTCATCTCGGCGGAACTCCCCTCGGGCAGCCCCTCGAGTGCCCCGCGGTCGAGGTCTATCACCGCGGTGTCTCCGGTCACCTTGATGTCGTGGTAGGAAAACGTGCCCGGAAGTGTCGGTGCAAGCTCGCTCACAGGGCCGTTCATGATCTCCTCCACGACCGCGTCGGCGCAGGAGGAAAGCTCGTCACAAACGTCGATCTCGCGCGCTTCGCGTCTGAGCCCGTTGCCCCCCTGGTCGGCAAAGAACAGGGTGACGATGATCGTGCCCGCTTCCTTGGCCGGTGGCGGCGTGGACGGGGCATGCCGGCTCTGCTCGTACTTGCGGTAGAGGAGAGCTCCGAGAATGACGGCGCTGACGAAGAAAGCAACGAACAGAAAGAGCATCCGCCGGCGCCGGGGATTAGTCCGATTCACCCATTCCCCCCGTAAGAGCTTCCTCTTCGATGTCCACCTGGTAGACATCCCCCAGGCGGCCGCCGAGGAAGCGGTTGCCGACCTTGATGAAGCCCGCCGGCACGTCGGTCACGAAGTAGTGGTGGTTCCCCTTCTCCGCCGTGGGGCGCAGAGCGCCTTCGTTACGCAGGATCTCGGCCACGGTCCGGGCTGTCTCCTCGGCGGAGTCGACGAGCTGCACGCCATCCCCCATCACCTCGGCGATCACCCCTTTGAGAAGCGGATAATGGGTACAGCCGAGTACGAGGGTGTCCACCCCCGCCCCCTTCAACCCTTCGAGATAGGTCTGGGCGGTGAGACGGGCGACCTCGCTCCCCTCCCACCCCTCCTCGGCAAGGGGCACGAAGAGCGGGCAGGCGCGGGTCAGCACCTCAATCTCGGGATTGATGCGCTTGATTGCCTTAGCATACGCGCTGCTCTTGATCGTTCCCTCCGTGCCGATGACCCCCACCTTCCCGTTTCTGGTCACCGCGGCCGCCCGCCGCGCCCCCGGCTCGATGACGCCTACGATAGGTAGCGAGAACTCGGCCTTGAGCGCCTCCAGAGAGACGGCCGACGCCGTGTTGCAGGCAACCACGAGGAGTTTGATGTCGCGATGAACGAGAAACGAGGTTATCTGGCGGGAATAGCGGGTGACCGTTTCGGGTGATTTGGTGCCGTAGGGGACACGGGCCGTGTCGCCGAGGTAAATGGTATCTTCCTGGGGAAGCGCCCTGACGATTTCCTTGAGCACCGTCAGTCCGCCGACGCCGGAATCAAAAATGCCGATGGCCTTCCATGTCACTGCTGATAGTTCCTTCGATTCACGTGAATAAATGCCACTGGTAAGACAACGGAAAAGATATATAGTATTTTATGCCCATAGTGATGTCAAGGCATTTGCTGGCGCCTCCGGTCTGCTCAAAATGCTTTGTTTTTTTTGTAAAATTTGCTATTGAGTAGCAAATACGAGAGCTGTCCCGGAGGGCGAATGGAAAAACAGGAACTGCTCACCAAGACCAAGGAAACCCTCTCTCCCCTGGAGACCCAGAACATAATCCAGTTCTTCCAGGCGAAGACCCTGCAGTCCATCCTGGATAGTCCCCTGGTGCTTTCCGCCTTTGTCCTGGTGCTGTTCTACACCGTGATCAAGCGGTCCAAGTTCATGCTCCTTTTCCTCTTCACCCTCCTGTCCCTGATCCTTCTCGTGCGCTACACGCTGCCGTCGCCCGATAACGCCCTCGACGTCCATTCGACGGTCCCGTTCGTCGGCGGTATGCTCTGTATCGGGGCGGTCCTCCTCTATTTCATCTTCATAAAAACGGAGTAAGTTTTTTTGCAGCGAGTCGGTTTCACCACCACCATCCCCCTGGAGATCATTGTCGCAGCGCAGCGCCGGCCAGTCGATCTCAACAATCTCTTCATCACGAGCGCCAGAAGTCACGAGTTTCTCGACGAGGCGGAACTGGCGGGCTTTCCCCGCAACGTCTGCGGCTGGATCAAGGGCATCTACACGGCGGTTCTGGAAAGCGGCATCCACGAGATGATTGCGGTCACGGAAGGTGACTGCAGCTACACCAAGGCCCTCATGGAGGTCCTCTCCCTGCGGGGGGTGACGGTTGTTCCCTTTGCCTATCCCCATGCCCGGGACGCCGAAACGCTTCGCTTCGAAATGGAAAAGCTCATGCGCCACTTCGGCGTGGGGTGGGACGAGGTTGCGGCAGCCAAGGAACGGCTCGACCGGGTGAGGGGCAAAGTAAAGGAAATCGACCGGCTCACCTGGGAGGAGAACCTCGTCACCGGCCAGGAGAACCACTACTTCCAGGTAGCCACATCCGACATGAACAGCAACCCGGACGAGTTCGAGACCGAGGTGGATGCATTTCTCGACGGGCTTAGCACCCGCGCTCCCCGGGGAAAGGAACTGCGGCTCGCCTACATCGGCGTCCCCCCCATCATCGACGGACTCTACCCGTTTCTCGAATCCCTCGGTGCCCGGGTGGTCTTCAACGAGACCCAGCGCCAGTTCGCCATGCCGTACCAGTTGACCGATCTCGTGGAGCAGTATCTCGCCTACACGTATCCCTACGACATCTTCCACCGGCTGGCCGACATCCTCCTGGAGCTGGGCAAGCGCCGCATCGACGGCGTCATCCACTACGTGCAGTCCTTCTGTTTCCGCCAGATCGAGGATATGATCATTCGCCAGAAGCTTCCCCTTCCGATCCTCACCCTCGAAGGCGACAAGCCGGCCCCGCTCGACGAGCGGACAAAGCTCCGCATCGAGGGCTTCGTCGAAATGCTGAAGGAAAGGTGATGCCTGATGATTGGCGCTAAGCACGACAAGGCGGAACGCTTGAGCATCGGTATCGACCTCGGCAGCAGGAAAGCGAAATTTGCCCTCGTCACGGGACACGAGGTGCTCAGGCTCGCGGACCAGGACACCGTGACCTTCTACAAGCGCTTCGGCCGGCTCGACGGAGATGAGCTGACGCTCGACCTCGCCGGGACAGGCCTGTTCACGCCGGAGGAACTCGACACGGCCGCGGTGACGGTCACCGGCTATGGCCGCAACACCCTCAACCTCAGGGGGGCGGCGGTCATTTCCGAGATCAGAGCCCACACTGCCGGGGCACTCTTCCAGACCGGCCGACGCGATTTTACGCTCCTCGACATGGGGGGACAGGATACGAAGGTTGCCCTCATCCGGGAAGGAAAGCTCGTCGATTTCGTCATGAACGACAAGTGCGCGGCGTCCAGCGGCCGCTACCTGGAGAACATGGCGGCCATCCTTGAGGTGAGCCTGGCGGAGCTCTCGAGCCACAGCGACGATCCCGTGCGGCTCGACGCCACCTGCGGCATATTCGGTGAATCTGAGCTCATCGACCAGATCCTGCGCGGGCATCCGATCGCCCGGCTCTGTGCGGGCGTGAATGCCACCCTTGTGCGGCGCGTCCTTCCCATGCTACGCCGTTTCCCCTCGGAAACGGTGGTCCTCACCGGCGGGGTCGCCCTCAACGACGCCCTGGTCCGCCTCCTCCGGGAGGAGGCAAGAGTGGACGTTGTCGTCCCCTTGCATCCGCAGCACAACGGCGCCATCGGCTGCGCCGTCATCAACAGCAGGTAGAGGTACCTGCCTTTTCAGGAGGTCCCATGAAAATCGGGAAAAAAGACTGGATATTCATCGTCTTCATCGTTGCGGTACTCGCCGTCTTCTACGCCATTTCCGGCAAGGAGAAGACGAAAAAAGTCCCCTACGACGACAACCACCGCCCCTTCTACGACATCGTCCAGAAGACGGGAAGCAAGATGGAAGCTGACAAAGGATGCCCTGCCTGCCACAACGAGCAGCCCGGCGGCGTTCCCTTCCCGGCGAAGCACCCGGTGAAACCGAAGGACGGCCCCATGCGCTGCCTCTTCTGCCACAAGCTCCAGAAAATCGGGCAATGAATGTTCTCAACATCACTGCCGAGCTGGAACGGCAGATCGCGGACATCGTCCGGCGCATGGAGGAGTTTCGCCACGTTGACCCCGAGCGGCTCCTCATCTGTACCGCCACCACGCGGGGAAAGGGGATCCACGGCACCTTCGCCAAGATACACCCCCTGCGCTTTGCCGGGGGCGCCCACACCACGCAGATGCGCCGCGGGCGGCGCACC
>DATDMX010000086.1:0-3269 GCA_036518575.1 Geobacteraceae bacterium
CGATTGCGCATAGAAGTCGGCCCGAATTGCCTCCCGAACGGCTGCCGAAGTCATGAGTTCAAGAGCCGTCAGCGCCATGGCTGTGGCTCCCTCGAGAACCGCTTCCTTCCCCTGGGGAGAAACCGTGGCGCGGGCAAATTCTTCGGTATGGATATGGAGCCCGTCTCCGATCGGAACATGGGGATGAATAGTAGGTACGATCTGGGAAACGTTGCCGATATCTGAAGAACCCCTGTTACTGTCAGTCGGCGCCGGCGTCTCAGGCAGCCCCAAATAGGCGAGCTGGGTCGCATAAAGTGCCGAAAAAGCACGGTTGACCTTCAGCGGAGCAAGAATTCTGGGATTTTCCTCCACTTCAAGACAGCAGCCCGTCGCCCTGGCTGCCCCCTCGGCGCAAGCGATGAGCCGTTCCTTCACCCGTACGACCTCGTCCATGGCCTCGGCACGGACATAAAAATAGCAGGAAGCATTCCCCGGGACAATGTTGGGGGCCGTCCCACCATCGGTAATGATGCCGTGAACACGGACATCCCCTCGCAGATGCTGCCGCAGTGCGTTAACGCCATTGAATGTCTGGATCACACCGTCCAGCGCGTTAATCCCTTCTTCGGGATAGGCTGATGCATGCGCGGCCTTACCAACAAAATGAAATCGTATCTTGGCCAAACCCAGGAAACCCTTGACCACCTGCCTCCTTGATGAAGGGTGAACCATCATGGCGAAATCGATATCGGAAAAGCACCCAGCCGCAACGAGGTCGACCTTGCCAATGCCGAGTTCCTCGGCCGGTGTACCAAGAACAACGACGCGTCCCGCGTCGCCGGGCAGGACGTCCCTGAGTACCATCGCGGCCCCCACCGCAGCTGCTGCGATAATGTTGTGACCGCAGGCATGGCCAATCGTCGGAAGGGCATCCATTTCGGCAATGATGCCTATCGTCGGCCCGTGCGAGCCGCTCATGCCCCGAAAGGCGGTCCCAAGCCCAGCGAGTCCCCGCTCGACAACGAAACCGTTATCCTCCAGACAACCGCTCAGCAGGGCCGCCGCCCGGTGCTCATTGAGACCCGTCTCCGGAAAGCTGTAGAGTTCTTCGGCGATGTCCAGGAGTCTATCCCGGCGGCGGGCCACTCCTTCGATTATGAGCTTCTTAAGCTTCGCCTGCTCCAAAGCTTCGGCCTCTCATTATTTTAATGAGAATTACAGCTCATCTTATACCTTTTGTCAAGGCTTTTTATTAACCCTCAACGGAGCACACAATTACGCTATAATTCGGTGAACTGTAAACTCTTTACTGGAGCCTCACGATAGTTTTGGCTATACTGGGTCATCGGTAAGAACACGAGACGGTTCACAAAGGAATGTAGGATGGCGAAAGCGAAAAAGAGCGCCTACGTCTGCAATGATTGCGGTGCCGACTACCCCAAATGGCAGGGCCAATGCAGCAGTTGCAGGGCATGGAATACCATCTCTGAAGTCCGCATTGCCGGCCCGTCGGCGTCGCGAGCCGGTCGAAATGCCGGTTTTACCGGTGCCGGCTCGGAGGTGACCCCCCTCGACAACGTAGCGACAGCCGAGGAGGCAAGGTTTTCCAGCGGCAGCGAAGAATTTGATCGCGTCCTCGGCGGGGGATTCGTGCCGGGAGCCGTCGTGCTGCTAGGTGGCGACCCGGGAGCGGGCAAGAGCACGATCCTCCTGCAGACACTCTGTCACGCCGCTGCGGAACAGCCGGTACTCTACGTGTCCGGCGAGGAATCGTTGCAGCAGATTGCCGGGAGAGCCAAGCGACTGGGCCTGCCGACCGCGGGTGTCAAATTGCTGGCCGAAACCTCGGTGGAGCAGATAACGGCGGTCGCCGACGCCGAGCGTCCCGCCATCATTGTCATCGACTCGATCCAGGTCATGAACGTGGAAGGAGTCGATTCTCCTCCCGGCGGCGTCACCCAGGTGCGGGAAAGCGCCGCTTACCTCACCCGCTACGCCAAAAACAGCTCGACCGTCCTCCTTATGATCGGCCACGTCACCAAAGACCAGTCGCTCGCCGGGCCGATGACGCTGAGTCACATCGTCGACACCCAAATCATGCTCACCTCCACCGAAGATGCTCGCTACCGTCTCATGCGCACCACCAAGAACAGATTCGGGCCGGTGAACGAGCTGGGGGTTTTCGCCATGACGGACAAGGGGCTGAGAGAGGTCCGCAACCCCTCGGCCATCTTCCTCTCCAGGGCGGAAATGCCGGTGCCGGGAAGTCTTATCAGCGTTCTCTGGGAAGGCACACGTCCCCTGCTCGTGGAAATCCAGTCGCTCGTCGTCACGTCACACTACGGCAACCCACGGCGTCTCGGCATCGGCATCGACCAGAACAGAATCGCCATGCTTCTTGCGGTCGTAACGAAGCACGGTGGCCTCGCCATTGCCGATCAGGACGTCTTCGTCAACGTAGTCGGTGGCATACGGGTGAGCGAGACAAGCGCTGACCTGGCAGTCGTGCTTGCCATCGTGTCGAGTCTGCGCAATGCGAGCCTGCCCCACGAGTGGTTCTCCTTCGGCGAGGTGGGTCTGTCGGGAGAAATCAGACCGGTACCGAATGGTGACGCGCGCATACGTGAGGCCGTCAAACACGGGTTTCGCACAGCCATCGTGCCCCGGGCCAACGTTCCCAAACGAGCTATGGACGGCATACGAATCGTCGGAGTCGGCCACCTCGACGAAGCACTGGAGGTTCTGCCATAAGCGCGAACGCGACTGGAGTGGAAACCCTTTTCTTTTCTGTGACAGAAGTGATATATTTTTTCTTTACAGAAAAGGCGAATTCCCTTAGTATTAATCAGTTTTTACGGACTATGGAGTACGCGCATGGAAAAAGAAAAACTCGAATATTTCAGAGGACTGCTGTTGGAGGAGATGCGCTCTCTTCTTGAGGATGCTGGCAAGACCGTATCGGAGATGACCGCGGACACGACGAATTTCCCTGACCCCAATGATCGGGCAACCCAGGAATCGGATCGCAACTTCGAGCTGCGCATTCGAGACCGGGAACGGAAGCTCATCAACAAGATCAAGGAAGCGCTGGAGAGGATCGATGACGGCACCTTCGGCATCTGCGAACTCTGTGGTGAGGAGATCAGCGAAGGGCGGCTACGTGCCCGAGCGGTGACAACTCTCTGCATCGACTGCAAAATAGAAGAAGAGAGAAAAGAAAAGCTCCTCTAACCATCTGTTCGCGTGCGCCGTTCATCGGCGCCGTGGCCGTGACTTCACACCGATCC
>DATDMX010000087.1:0-2484 GCA_036518575.1 Geobacteraceae bacterium
TTTCTTGAGGCCCTTGGCCGTGCCGTAGACGAGGACGTCCTTGAGCATCTGCGTCGTAACGAAGGCGGTGGCCGGGGCGAGGACCGGTGTGGCGGCCGGCGGGTTTTCGGTCCACGTGCGGCGCGTGCGGTCGAAGATGCGGATGATGGTCCGCGGCTCGGGGCGCGAGCCGCCGTTGGCCAGGGGCGCGTAGGCGAGGACCAGGTCGCTCAGGCTGACCTCGTCGGTCCCGAGGGCCAGCGAAAGGTCGTTGGGCGTGCGCAGCGACAGGCCGATCTTCCCGGCAAAATCGACGAAGTAGGGGACCCCGATGGTATCGAGAACTTTCACGGCGATGACGTTATTGGAGTGGGCGAGCGCCTGGCGCAGCGTCAGCTCGCCAAACCCTCGACCCTCGTAGTTCTGGGGTTTCCAGGCTTCGCCGTTGCCCCGGTTGTAAGCCACCGCGGCATCGTTCCAGAGGCTTGAGGGGGTGATGCCCCGTTCGAGGGCCGCGGCGTAGATGAGCGGCTTGATGGCCGAGCCGGGCTGGCGCTTGGCCGAAAAAGCCCGGTCATAGGCGCTCTTAGCGAAGTCCACGCCCCCCACGGCCGCAATAATGTCGCCGGTGGTGGCATCGAGGCAGATGAGAGCTCCCTGGAGCTGGGGAGAGATGCGCTTCACGCCGTCACGCAGCGCCTGTTCCGCCACCTTCTGCAGCTCCAGGTCGAGGGCCGCCGTCACTTCCAGCCCCCCCTGGTCGATGATGCCGGCACCGAAGCGCTCCACGAGCTTGCTGCGCACATGGGCCAGGTAGTAGCGGGCCTGGTCGAGCGGGATCGTCGTTGGCGGATGGGCTCGCAGCTCCTGCTGCTGGCGGGTGGAGATCATCCTGAGCTCCACCATGCGCTTGAGGACCACGTCGCGCCGCTTCACCACGTCGGCCGGTTTCCCGAGGGGATTGTAGCGGCCCGGGGCCTTCTGCACGCCGGCCAGCAGGGCGCACTCGGCGTCGGTGAGCTCTTCGGGGTTCTTGTCGAAATAGAGGCGGGCGGCCTGCCCAATCCCCCACGCCCCGTTGCCGTAGTAAATCTCGTTGAAGTACATCTCCAGGATCTGGCTCTTGGTGTACTTCTTCTCGAACTCCATGGCCAGACGGGCCTCCTCGAGTTTGCGCTCGATGGATTTTTCCCCCGACAGGAACTTGTTCTTGATGAGCTGCTGGGTGATGGTGGAGCCGCCCTCGGCGAGCCTTCCCTTGACCACATCCTTCACGAGGGCCCGGGCGATGCCGCGCACATCGATCCCGCCATGCTCGTAGAAGCGGGAGTCTTCCACCGCCACCACGGCCTTCTGGAGAAACGACGGAATGCGGTCGATGGAAACCCAGTAGCGTTTCTCGGGCAGGATGCGGCCGACGAAGCGGCCGTGGCTGTCAAAGACGCGGATGGAGGTGTAGCCGGAGGGGAGGGGAGGATAGGTGGCGATCTGCTCCTGGGCCCAAACGGAGGGGACGAGGGCGAGGACCAGGACGAGAACGGCTACGGCAATAAACGAAACGCACGTACGGCGGGGGGGCACATGAAAACGCAAGATGATTCCTTACTCCTTTGAAAAAAGAGTAGTGAAACGCACGGACAATGTCAAACCTTTTGGCCTGTTACGGCGCCAGTGGCCGGTCCGGCTGTCACAGCATATCGAGGGGATCCACGTCCACGGCAACGCGCACCACTGCCGCAAGACGAAGCCGCTCGCGGAAGAGTTTCAAGACACGGTGGAGATCGGTACGGGTGGCGCACTTGAGGAGGATCTGCCAGCGGAAACGGCCGCGCACCTTGGTGAGGGGCGCCGGCGCGGGCCCCAGGATTTCCACCCGGCTTCTGAGCTCGCGCTTCGTCTCCCTGAGGAGCGCCGCCGCCTCCTCCGCCCCCTTCTCCACGGCCGAAGCGCTCGTGGCGGAGAGGGAGATGCCGGCGAGAAAGGCGAAAGGGGGATAGCCGAGCTCGCGGCGAAAGGCGAGTTCTTCGGTGCAGAACCCGCTGTAGTCGTGGTCAGCAGCCCGCACGATGGCGTAGTGGTCGGGGGCGAGGCTCTGGATGACCACCCGTCCCGGCAGCTCGCCGCGGCCCGCCCGGCCCATCACTTGGGAGACGAGCTGGAAGGTGCGCTCGGCGCTGCGAAAATCGGGGAGGTTCAGGGAAGCATCGGCCGAGACGACCCCCACGAGGGTCACCCCGGGGAAATCGTGCCCCTTGGCGATCATCTGCGTGCCGATGAGGATATCGAGCTCCCCCGCTTCCACCTTCTTGAGGACGCGGGCGTGACCACCGCGCCCCCGCGTCGTGTCCCGGTCGAGCCGGTCCACCCGGGCCATGGGGAAGAGCGTTTGCACCTCTTCCTCCAGTCGCTCGGTGCCGCGGCCGAGGAGTTCCATTGCCGGGCTCGTGCAGGCGGGGCAGATGGATGGCGCGGGGATGGAGTAGTCGCAGTAGTGGCAGAAGTGGC
>DATDMX010000088.1:0-7027 GCA_036518575.1 Geobacteraceae bacterium
CCGGATCCTCTTGTGGAGAAAGTCGACGCGCTCGATACGGTCCACGAGGGTGAGCTGCGTAAACCCCAGACGGGTGGCGATGCCGGGACCGACCTGGGCAGTGTCGCCGTCGATGGTCTGCTTGCCGCAGAAAACGATCCCCACCTCTTCACGCGCACCGAGGCGCTCGATGGCCGCGGAGAGCACCCGGCTCGTGGCCAGGGTGTCGGCCCCGCCAAATGCGCGGTCGGAGAGGAGCACCGCCTCGTCGATCCCCAAAGCCAGGGCTTTCTTGAGGGTCGCCTCGGTGTTCGGCGGCCCCATGGAAAGGGCCACGGAACGCATGCCGTACCTGTCCTTCAGGCGGAGGCTCTCCTCCAGGGCGTGAGTGTCGTAGGGATTGACGATGAAGGGAATACCTTCCCGCACGAGCGTGTTGGTCACGGGATCGATCTTCACCTGGGTGGTGTCAGGCACCTGTTTGATGCAGGAGATGACGAGCATGAGCGCCTCCTCTTACGTAATATTCAGCATGCCGCCAGGGCGTGTGGCGGTACTAGACCGCCACCTTCAACCCGTCCGGCTTGTAGACTTTCAACAAGGCCGCCGCCATGTCCGCAGGGCTCGTTGCCACGCTGACACCACACTCCGTGAGCACGGCCACCTTTTCCGCCGCCGTCCCCTTGCCACCGGCGATAATAGCCCCAGCGTGCCCCATGCGTTTTCCCGGCGGGGCAGTGACCCCGGCGATGTACGCCGCCACCGGCTTCGTCATGTGCTCCTTGACGAAGTAGGCCGCCTCTTCTTCCGAGCTGCCGCCAATTTCACCGATCATGATCACCGCTTCCGTATCGGGGTCTTCCTCGAACATTCTGAGGACGTCCACGTGGCTGGTGCCGTTGACCGGGTCGCCGCCGATACCGACGCAGGTGGACTGGCCAAGCCCCACGTTGGTCAGCTGCCAGACCGCTTCGTAGGTAAGGGTACCGCTGCGGGAGACGACGCCGATCTTGCCCGGCTTGTGGATGTACCCGGGCATGATGCCGATCTTGCACTCCCCAGGGGTGATGACGCCGGGGCAGTTGGGGCCGACGAGACGGGTCCCCTTTCCCTGCATGTACTGTTTGACCTTCACCATATCAAGGACCGGAATCCCTTCGGTGATGCAGCAGACCAGCTCGATGCCTGCGTCCACTGCCTCCATGATGGCGTCGCCAGCAAAGGGGGGCGGCACATAGATGACCGAGGCGGTGGCGCCGGTCCTGGAGACTGCTTCCTTCACCGTGTCGAAGAGGGGAAAGCCGTCGATAACAGTCCCCCCTTTGCCGGGGGTTACGCCTCCCACCATCTGCGTGCCGTATTCACGGGCGCCCTGGGCATGGAAAAGGCCGGTGGCGCCGAGCCCCTGAGTAATGACTTTCGTGTTCCTGTTGATAAGAATGCTCATTCGTCTCCCCCTCCTCAGGCAGTAGCCACAGCCTGGACAATTTTTTTGGCGGCGTCGGCCATGCCGTCGGCGGCCACGATGTTGAGACCACTCTGGGCCAAGAGCTCTTTCCCCTTGGCGACGTTCGTCCCTTCGAGCCGTACCACGAGCGGCACCTTGAGGGAGACCTGTCTGGCGGCCTCAATGACCCCGGTGGCGATCACGTCACACTTCATGATGCCGCCAAAGATGTTGACGAGGATCCCCTTGACGTTCTTGTCGGAGAGGATGAGCTTGAACGCCTCGGTAACGCGCTCGATGCTCGCTCCGCCCCCCACGTCGAGGAAGTTGGCGGGGTTTCCTCCCGAGTGTTTGATGATGTCCATGGTGGCCATGGCCAGGCCGGCGCCGTTCACCAGGCAGCCGATATTGCCGTTGAGCGACACGTAGGAGAGGTCGTGCTGGGATGCTTCCACCTCGTTGGGGTCCTCCTCTTCGTAGTCACGCATGTCGCCGATCCGGGGGTTCCTGAAAATGGCGTTGTCGTCGAAGCCGAACTTGGCGTCCAGGGCTACGAGATCCCCCTCGGCGGTGACCACGAGCGGGTTGATCTCAAGGAGCGAGCAATCGCAGCTCACGAACGTGGTGTAAAGCCCCTGCAGGAGGTTCACCGCCTTGCCAGTGAGCTTGCCCGTAAGACCCAGGCTGAAAGCGAGATTGCGACACTGAAAGGGGGTCAGTCCCACGAGCGGATCGACCGCCTCCTTGAAGATCTTCTCCGGCGTTTCGGCCGCCACTTCCTCGATGTCCATCCCTCCCTCGGTGGAAGCCATGACGGTCACCTTCGAAGTTGTCCGGTCCACCAGGAGGCTCACATACAGCTCGCGCTCGATGTTGCAGCCGTTTTCCACCAGCACGCGCGTCACCACCTTTCCGTCGGGACCGGTCTGGTGAGTACGCAGGGTCATGCCGAGCATATCCCGGGCCGTGTTTCGCACCTCTTCGGCCGTGCGCGCCACCTTGACCCCGCCCCCCTTGCCGCGCCCGCCGGCGTGGATTTGCGCCTTCACCACCCACGGACCGTCACCGAGACGCTTGGCCCACTCCCTGGCGCTGGCGCCGTTGTAGCAGACGTGACCGTCCGGCACCGGCACGCCGAACTCCCTCAGAATCGCCTTTGCCTGATACTCGTGAATATTCACTCCCCTCTCCTCTCTGCTGCCGGCAGGATAATTGCCCTCCCTGTCCGGCGCCGTTGACGTGATGCTGGTGCATCTGTCCGTCCATTTACTTTCCGTTTACGTGAACGTAAAATATTGTCGAGATTAGATGATGCAGGGAGCCCCTGTCAAGCGGGAATTTGCACGATCGCTCATTTCCTGATGCTCATGACTGCTCACTCGCCGCAACCCTGGCGTCGAGGTATCCCCGCCCAACGTGATTTCCTTCGCCATAAAATGAAAAGGGGGTGCAGCACATGGCTGCACCCCCTTTTGTTTTGTCCCTTGGCAGATGGCTACAAGGTTTCTCCACCGGGAAGCGACTACGGCCACGTCACCTTCTGGGCCGGAGGGGCACTTATGGTGATGAAATCGTCGCCGCCCACGACGCGGAGCAAGGGATTGTCCGTCGTGGTCTTATCATACTCGAAATGGTGGCCATCGAAGGCGTCAAGGACGACCCGCCACCCGCTGCCGGCATACGGAAACGTTCGGGACTCTCCCCAGTGAAGCACCACCTGCTCTTCGGGCCACGTATCCACATCGGACGTCCTTTCGATGTCGTATTCGAAGTGGAATGTCACCTCACCGCTCTCACCGTAACGGTTGTGGATCGTGCGCACATGATAGCAGACGCGGGGCTCACTCGTAAAAAGGGTCCGGTGCCATTCGTCGCCTTCATCGCCCCTGGCCTTATCGACGCCAAATTTGATGGTTTCGTTTCTGATCTTCCAGCCGCCGTGCTCTTCCCCGCAGAAGTTGGCCTCAAGACTCTTTTTCGCGGCGCTCAACGACCACCGACGCGTGACGATGTGCCGCGTCTCGGTGACGGGGGACGTTTCCCGGTGCTTCAGGGTCACTTTACCCGGACCGCCGGGAATGCCGATAACCAAAAGGGAAAACGCTCCCTCCTTGCGGGCGAAGAGCCCGGCCTTGTAGGGAACCATCAGCTGAACCCTGGCGTAGCCAAACCCGTTGAGGGGGGCAGCGAAGAGTTCCTGCACCGGAATGGCAAAGACGAGCTTCTGAACGGAGGCGTCGCCCGCGGCGTACTTCTTTCCCTTGATCAGCACGTAGGGACGAGCGTCGGCTGTCGTCGCAAGGGGAAAGGAGCCGCTCACCGTTAACGAGACCGAGTAGGGCTTGCGTGATGTAGCGATGAATGCGGGGGATACGGCGCTCACGCGGGGGGTAGCATCGCTCGCCGCAAGTGACGCGTCAAGGGCAGCCATCTTTCCCGCGGCGCCCTCATCGGCTCCGGCCTCAAGGGCGGCGGAGATACGCGAAATCTCCTCGACGACCTTGGCCTGTGCCGGGGAGAGTCGTGAAAGAGGAGCATCGAGATCTTCCCCGTATGCCACTCTGGCGTTGTCGACGAGCGTTACGCCCCGTATTCCCGCCTGAATCATCGTGGTCGAACCACTGCTGCATCCTTTGCCCACAACCGCTTCCAGCCTTTGCTCGAAACGGCTCAAAGAGTCCCCGAGATTGATCGTTTCCGGTGTCCCGGAAGCCGCCGCCATGCCGGGCAACATCATGGTAACGATGATGGTTACGACGGAAATTCTTTTCATATTCATCCCCTTACAAGTGGCCAGTCTTAGTCTTCCCGACTATTTCTAGCAGACATTCACGCCAAAATCAACGCGCAGTTGCCACGTTCGACCGGATGGGTTCTGTCACGCAGGGAAAAAAGATGTTGACCAAAAAGGTTGTGATGGGAAAGAATTGTAGGGTATACTTTTCCGATTGGAAACGAACCTGAACAGGAGGAAGCATGTGGGATTATACTGACAAAGTGAAAGAGCATTTCTTGAACCCGAGAAATGTGGGTGACATAAAGGACGCCGATGCTGTGGGAGAAGTGGGGAGCCTTGCCTGTGGCGACGCACTCAAACTCTACCTCAAGCTCGATGACGCCAAGGAGCGCATCGTCGAGGCAAAATTTCAGACCTTCGGCTGCGGCAGCGCCATCGCCTCGTCTTCTGCCCTTACCGAGATGATCAAGGGGAAAACCCTCGACGAGGCCCTTGCCGTCACCAACAAGGAAATTGCCGATTACCTCGGTGGCCTCCCGGAAGAAAAAATGCACTGCTCCGTCATGGGACAGGAAGCACTCGAAGTTGCCATCGCCAAGTATCGCGGCCATGCCGCTCCCGTCCACAGCCACGACCATCTCCACGAGGAACAGGAGGGTGAGATTGTCTGCAAGTGCTTCGGCCTCACCGACGGCTTCCTGAAGAAGGTCATCGCCCAGAACCGGCTCCACACCGCCGAGCAGGTGACCCACTTCACCAAGGCGGGTGGTGCGTGCGGCGGCTGCATTCCGAAGATCAAGGAACTCATCGCCGAGGTCCTCGGCGAACAGCAAGCCGAGGCTCCCAAGAAACCGGAGAAGCTCACCAACCTGCGCAAGATGCAGCTCATCCAGGAAACCCTGGAAAAAGAAATCAGACCTCTTCTCTGGACTGACGGCGGTGACCTGGAACTCATCGACATCGACGGGCCGAAGGTGCAGATTGCCTTCCGCAAGGCGTGTGCCGGTTGCGTCTCCTCGGGATTCACGGCCAAGTTCGTCGAGCAGAAACTGCGCGATCTCGTCAGCAGCGATATCACCGTCGAGGAGGTTGAGGGATGAAAGAAATCTACATGGACAACAACGCCACCACCAAGGTGGACGAGGCGGTGTTCGATGAGATGCGTCCCTACTTCTGCGAGCTGTACGGCAACCCGAGCTCCATGCATTTCTTCGGCGGTCAGGTGCAGAAGAAGGTCGACGAGGCTCGTGGCCGTGTAGCGGCCCTTCTCGGAGCCCAGCCCGAGGAGATCATCTTCACCGCCTGCGGCACGGAGAGCGACAACGCCGCCATCCGCTCTGCTCTCGAAGTCTTCCCGGAGAAGCGCCACATCATTACCACAAGGGTGGAGCATCCGGCGGTGCTCACCCTCTGCCGCGGCCTCGCCAAGCGCGGCTACCGCGTCACCGAGCTCAACGTCGACAACGCCGGCAAGCTCGACCTTGGTGAGCTGAAGCGGGCCCTCGACGACGATACGGCCATCGTCTCCGTCATGTATGCCAACAATGAAACGGGCGTCGTCTTCCCCATCGAAGAGGTGGGGGCGCTCGTCAAGGAAAAGGGTGCTCTCTTCCACACCGACGCCGTGCAGGCCGTGGGTAAAATCCCCCTTAACATGGCCACCTCCACCATCGACATGCTCTCTCTCTCCGGGCACAAGCTCCACGCCCCCAAGGGTATCGGGGCTCTCTATCTGCGCCGCAGCGTGCCGTTTCGCCCCTTCATGGTTGGCGGCCACCAGGAGAGGAACCGCCGGGCCGGCACGGAAAACACCGCATCCATCATCGCGCTCGGCAAGGCATGCGAGCTCGCCAGCCAGCACATGGACGACGAGAACACGCGTGTAAGGGGGATGCGGGACCGGCTTCACCGCGAACTCATGGCGATCATTCCCAACGCCCGCATCAACGGCGACGGTGCCGAACGCCTTCCCAACACGCTCTCCATTGCCTTCGAGTACGTCGAGGGAGAAGCGATTCTCCTCCTCCTCTCGGAGAAAGGCATCTGCGCCTCGTCGGGAAGCGCCTGCACATCGGGCTCCCTCGAACCATCCCACGTCCTGCGGGCCATGGGCGTGCCGTTCACCTGTGCGCACGGCTCCATACGCTTTTCGCTCTCGCGCTTCAACACCGATGCCGAGGTGGAAACCGTCATTCGGGAGCTCCCCCCCATTATCAGCAGGCTTCGGGAAATTTCTCCCTTCGGAAGGTAGGCGACAGGGCCAAGTCCTTTGCCATGCAAAAAGCCCCGCAGGAACTGTCCTGCGGGGCTTTTTTTCTGTTCGTGCGGCTCAGTCGCGTTCCTGTCCGGTCAAGCCATATCACCTCCGCCAACGGCCGCAATGATCGAGCGGTATTCATCCTCGTAAAACTCGCTGAAGCGTGTCGCTTTCCAGCTCAGGCGCAGCCCGTCTGCGCCCCTCTGCGCATAGAGCTCCCGCGGAGGAGTGCAGTACTGGAGAATGACGCCGAGGACGATGATGGAAAAACCGAAAAATACCCATCCCATTCCCGGCATGTTGACGAAAATGAGCCCCGTCCACTTCTCCACTCCCACGAGCCTGACGTTCATTCCCCCCAACATGCCGCTTTGGCCCGGGCTCAGGGAAACGCGCGCCGTCTCCCGACCCCGGTCAACCAGGCGCAGAACGAGGAGTTTGTCCGGGCTTGCCATCGATACGCCCGATGCGTCCGCATAATACTTGGCCGATAACGTCTGAGGGAGCCAGGGAAGATCGAAATCGTTGTAGCCAGCCTTGTCGATCCTCGCTGGGTGGTAGATCTGCAACCTTTCCCGATGGAGCTTTCCCGAACCATCCCTGATCT
>DATDMX010000089.1:0-2229 GCA_036518575.1 Geobacteraceae bacterium
TCCTGTAAGGACGTGAGACGCCAGACGCGAGACGTTAGACGCAAAAAACGTCTTTCGTCTCACATCTCACGTCTCACCGATTTAATGGTGATACCCTTCCCCGTTGAGGATGGTAAAGCCGCGGTAGAGTTGTTCCAGGAGAAAGGGGCGGACCATCTGGTGGGTGAGGGTCATGCGGGAGAGGGCAAGTGTCTTGACGGCGCTCTGCCGGAAGGCTTCGGTGACGCCGTAGGCGCCGCCGATCACGAAGGCGAGCTCGTTCACCCCGGCGTCCCGGCTGCGGCCGAGGAAAGCGGCAAACTCCGGGGAGCTCATCTCATCCCCCCGTTCGTCCAGGAGGACGAGCCGGGCGTTCCGGGGGAGAAGGCGAGAGAGGCGCTCGCTTTCCCGCTCCCGCATGAGCTGGGGGGAAGCACCCTTTTCCTCCCGCGCCTCGGCGATCTCCAGGGGGGCGTAGCGTTTTACCCGGCCGGCATACTCATCGATGCCGCTTCGGACCCATTCCTCCTGGGTCTTTCCCACCCAGAGGACGCGGAGCTTCACGCCGCGTCGCCTTCGAGGCGATAGTCCTCGGGGATCTCCACGGCCGGGGCCTGGGCCCAGAGCTCGTCCAGGTTGTAGAAGCGGCGGATATCCTCGTGGAAGACGTGGACGATCACGTCCCCGTAGTCGATGACGACCCAGTTCCCTTCCTTCAACCCCTCCACGTCCAGGGGCTTGCCGTGCTTCTTCAGTCCCTTGCGGACGTTGTCGGCGATGGCCTGCACCTGCTTGTCGGAGTGGCCGTCGGCGAGCACGAGGTAGTCGGCAATGGAGGAGAGCCGTTTGATCTCAAGGATCCTTACGTTTGCGCCCTTCTTGTCGAGGGCGAGGGCCGCGCTCTTTACGGCGCGTTCCTGGGAGGTGAGTTCCTGTTTAGTGGCGGTCATCCGCGTATAACCTCTGTTCCTTGATGTAATTGTCGACCGCTTCCGGCACGAGGTAGCGGATCGAGCGGCCCTGGTGAACGAGCTTCCTGATGGCGCTCGATGAGATATCGAGTGGGATCCCCTCCAGGTAGTAGACCGAGTACCCGGAGCGGTGGGCGAGGCGTTTCTCCGCCCCATAGTAGCAAAACTCCCGGGTGATGGCAACGGAGAGGCAGGAGGTAAGGTCGGCGATGACGGCGCCGGGCCGCTCCACCACCACCACGTTGCAGACGTAGAAGATGGCGGCGTATTCGCGCCAGGAGCTGAAGTCGCGGAACGAGTCGCTTCCCACGATGAAGAAGAGCTCGTCGTCGGGGTGCTCGGCCCGCAGCGCCCGCAAGGTGTCGATGGAGTACGATTTCCCTCCCCGCAGTCCCTCCAGGTGGGAAACCGCGAAGCGCGGGTTACCGGCCACGGCGAGCTCCACCATGGCAACGCGTTCGCTGAAGGGGAGCTCGTCCGCCAGCGGCTTGTGGGGGGGGGCCGCCGCGGGCATGAAGATTATCCGGTCGAGGTCGAAGCGGTCCCCTACCTCCTCGGCAATGCGGAGGTGGGCAACATGGATGGGATTGAAGGTGCCGCCGATGATGCCGATTTTCATAGGAATTCCGAACGATATCGAGACATCCCGCCGGGGCATCTCGACCGAGGTCCGCCATCAACCATCAACCATCAACCATCCACCATCTACTGCCTAATCTGCCCTTCCCCGTAGACGATGAACTTCTGCGTCGTCAGGTCCTCCAGCCCCATGGGGCCGAAGGAATGGAGCTTGGTCGTGGAGATGCCGATCTCCGCCCCGAGCCCCAGCTGGCCGCCGTCGGCGAACCGGGTGGAGGCGTTCACGAGCACGGTGCTGGAGTTCACCTCCCGCAGGAAGCGCTGGGCCGTGGCGTAATCGGCGGTGACGATCGCCTCGGTGTGGAGGGAGCCGTAGCGGTTGATGTGGTCGATGGCGCCGTCGAGATCGTCCACCACCCGGACGGCGAGGATGAGGTCGAGGTACTCGGCCTGCCAGTCCTCCTCCGTGGCCGGTGTCACCCCCGGCGCGAACTGGCGCACGGTCTCGTCCCCCCGCAGGTCCACGTTGAGGCCGGCAAGGGCCTCGCGGATGTGGGGGACAAAGGTCTCGGCGATGTCCTTGTGGATGAGGAGCGTCTCCAGGGCGTTGCAGACCCCGGGGCGCTGGCACTTCCCGTTCACGATGATCCGCTCCGCCATGGCGAAGTCGGCGCTGGCATCCACGAAGACGTGGCAGACC
>DATDMX010000090.1:0-5507 GCA_036518575.1 Geobacteraceae bacterium
CAGGAGCTGTTCTTTGACAAGCGCTACTCATCCACCTGCCTGGAACTGCCGATCGATTTCATCAAGCTGGCCGAAGCGTTCGGCGCCAAAGGGTTCCAGGCCAGCAAACCCGATGAAGTGGAGGCAACCATCAAGCAGGGCTTTGCCACCCCCGGCCCGGTCATCATGGAGTTCAAGGTGGCCCGGGAGGAGAAGGTGCTCCCCATGGTCCCGGCCGGCGCGTCCCTCAATGAAATGGTGTTGAATGCGTAGAGGCAGTGAGAAGTGAGACGTGAGAAGCGGATTCTACGTCTCTCGTCTCACGTCTAGCGTCTCACTCGACTTCAGGAGGTTTCCCATGCAACATACACTGTCAGTGCTCGTGGAAAATGAATTCGGCGTGCTTGCCCGCGTGGCCGCGCTTTTCTCCGGCCGCGGCTTCAATATCGATTCGCTCTCCGTGGCCCCCACCAACGACGTGACCATCTCCCGCATGACCATCGTCACCCGCGGCGATGAGCAGATCCTGGAGCAGATCACCAAGCAGTTGAACAAGCTGATCGACGTCATCAAGGTGATCGACTTCACCGACGGCGAGGCGATCGATCGGGAAATGGCCCTCATCAAGGTGACCGCCGAAGACCAAAACCGGGCCGAGGTGTTGCGGATCGTCGACATCTTCCGGGCGAAGATCATCGACGTGACGCCGCGCTCCTACACCATCGAAGCCACCGGCGCGCCCGTAAAGATCGACGCCATCCTCGAACTGCTCCGCCCCCTCGGGCTCAAGGAGCTCGTCCGTACGGGAGCAGTTGCCATCGGCCGCGGCGCCAAAGGTTGGAAGGGATAGAGGCTGAAAGAAACAAAGCTTTTCACGTGCCAGACCTATCTGCGCAGAAATCATACGGAGGAAGAAAATGAACGTTTATTACGACAAGGATTGCACTCTTTCCATCATCAAAGGAATGAAAGTTACCATCGTCGGCTATGGCTCCCAGGGGCATGCCCACGCCTGCAACCTGAATGACTCGGGCGTTGAGGTGACCGTGGCGCTGCGCGCCGATTCGCCTTCGGTGGTAAAGGCAAAGAACGCCGGCCTGAAGGTGGCGAGCGTGGCCGAAGCCGTCGCCGCGGCTGATCTGGTGATGATCCTTACTCCTGACGAATTTCAGTCCCGTCTCTACCGCGACGAGATCGAGCCGAAGCTGAAACAGGGTGCCACCCTGGCTTTCGCCCACGGCTTTGCCATCCACTACAACCAGATCGTGCCGCGCGCCGACCTCGACTTCATCATGATCGCCCCCAAGGCGCCGGGCCACACGGTCCGCTCCGAATTCGTGCGCGGCGGCGGCATTCCCGACCTGATCGCTGTCTTCCAGGATGCCTCGGGCAAGGCCAAGAACGTGGCCCTGTCCTACGCCAGCGCCATTGGCGGCGGCCGTACCGGCATCATCGAGACCACCTTCAAGGACGAGACCGAGACCGACCTGTTCGGGGAGCAGGCCGTGCTCTGCGGCGGCTGCGTCGAACTCGTGAAGACTGGTTTCGAAACCCTCGTGGAGGCGGGTTATGCTCCTGAGATGGCCTACTTCGAGTGCCTGCACGAGCTCAAGCTGATCGTCGACCTCATGTACGAGGGTGGCATCGCCAACATGAACTACTCCATCTCCAACAACGCCGAGTATGGCGAGTACGTCACCGGCCCGCGGGTCATCAATGACGAGAGCCGCAAGGCGATGCGCGAATGTCTGAAGAATATTCAGACCGGCGACTACGCTAAGCGTTTCATCCTCGAAGGCCAGAGCAACTATCCGGAGATGACCGCCCGTCGCCGCTTGAACGCTGCGCACCCGATCGAGGTTGTCGGTGAGCGCCTCCGGAGCATGATGCCCTGGATTAAGAAGATCGTCGACAAGAGCAAGAACTAGGAACGTTTCGCACCGGCTGGGACGAGGGAGCGCCTGCGCCTTCCGTCCCAGCCTTTTCGTTTACCCGAAGGTATATCAACTGATGACTAACGACAATTCCCCAATCGCCGTCGAGGGGGTCCCGTTCATTGCCACAGCCGGGCTTCTCACACTCCTCTGTGCCGTATTCCACTGGTGGGTGGTGGCCTTCTTTCTCCTCGTGGTCACCCTCTTCATCGTCTACTTCTTCCGCAATCCCCGGCGGGTGATCCCCAATGTCGAGAACGCCGTGGTGGCCCCGGCCGACGGAGTGATCATCTATGCGGGCCGTGCCGTAGAATCCCATCTGCAGCAGGAGATGGAAAAGATCAGCATCTTCATGTCGGTCTTCAATGTTCACGTGAACCGTTTTCCCCTCGTTGGCAAAGTCCTTGACCGCTTCTATATCCACGGCAAGTTTCTCGATGTGCGCGATGAACGTGCCACCTTCGAAAACGAGCAATTGGGACTCATCATCGAGGGGGCGCGGGGGGCGAAGGTCGTCTGCGTCCAGGTGGCCGGACTCATTGCCCGGCGCATCGTCTGCTACCTGCAACCCGGCGACACTCTCCCCATGGGTGATATCTACGGCCTCATCCGATTCGGTTCGCGGCTCGATATCTACCTCCCCATCGGAACGGACGTGCGGGTCGACCTAGGTGAGAAGACCGTGGCCGGCGAAACCATACTGGGGATACTGCCATGAGCGAGGAGAAGATCGACAGAGCCGAAAGCATGCGCAGGGGCATCTACATCCTTCCCAATCTCTTCACCACGGGAAGCCTCTTCGCCGGTTTCTACAGCATGGTCTCTACGCTGAACGGCGACTACAAGTCGGCTGCCATCTGGGTGCTCGTCTCTTCCATCTTTGACGGCCTTGACGGCAAGGTGGCGCGTGCCACCGGCACGACGAGCAAATTCGGCGTTGAGTACGACTCGCTGGCCGACCTCGTTGCTTTTGGTGTGACCCCCGGCCTTCTCATGTACTCGTGGGCACTGAAGCCTTTTGGCCGTCTCGGCTGGCTCGCCGCGTTTCTCTTTGTCGTGTGCGGAGCCTTGCGCCTGGCCCGCTTCAACGTGCAGGTTGCCACGGTGGAAAGCAAGCGTTTCGTCGGCCTGCCGATTCCGGCCGCTGCCAGCATGGTTTCCGCCACGGTCCTTCTCTTCTACCGCTTCGGCTGGCCCAGCTCCTACAAGAAACTCGCCATTCTCCTCCTCATCTACACCCTTGCGTTTCTCATGGTTTCCAGCTTCCGCTACTACTCCTTCAAGGACCCGGAGCTCATCAAGCGCCAGCCCTTCGCCATTCTCGTGCTCGTCATCCTCCTCCTCATCGTCATTGCCGCCGAGCCAATCGCGATGCTCTTCATCCTCTTCATCGCGTACGTTCTCTCGGGACCCGTGGCGTTCGTCATGACCTGGCCCCGGCGACGCCGACTGGAGAAGGCCGTTCACAAAGGGCACGAGGCGGTACATCCGCCGACGAAGGAGTAATTGCCGGAGCGTTTGATCCGCCCTCCCCCCACATTTAGCGGCGCGCTTACAGAAAATACCTTGACAGCCGGCAAAAAATTTTCTTATAGTGCACAAAACTCGTAAAGGCTGTGAAGAGGAGTAGTAATCCCTCGTCTTTCTCCAGAGAGCCGGTGGTTGGTGCAAACCGGTGGAAGATGCGGATGAACTCGCCTTGGAGCCGCTCCCGCGAACGAAGCGCTACGCGCATCGCTAGTTGGAGCCGTGAACCTGCGTGAAAGGTCAATAAGGCCTGCCGGACCCATGTCGTGGCGGGTGAAAAGGGTGGTACCGCGAAGCAAAGCCTTCGCCCCTTGCTGGGGCGGAGGCTTTTTTTTGTTCCAAAACCTGCTGCTAGCCGACCAATAGCAGGAAAGCGTTGCACCACATGCGAGAACAGTACAAGCCGCGTAAAGGAGGATACACCATGGCTGAACACGCAACCATCAAGATTTTTGACACCACTCTGAGGGACGGCGAGCAGTCCCCGGGCAACAGCATGAACATCGAGGAGAAGCTGCGCGTTGCCAAGCAGCTGCAAAAGCTCAATGTCGACGTCATCGAGGCAGGTTTTCCTATCGCTTCCGAAGGAGACTTCGAGGCAGTCAAGCGGGTCGCCCAAACCATCAAAGGACCCGAAATCGCCGGCCTTTGCCGCTCCAGCGACAAGGACATCGACCGGGCCTGGGAGGCGCTGCAGTACGCCGGCGAGAAGGGACGTATCCACACGTTCATCGCCACCTCGGATATCCACATGAAGTACAAGCTCAAGATGGAGCCCGACAAGGTTCTGGCTGCCGCCGTCAAAGCGGTGAAGAGAGCCGCCTCCTATACGCCAAACGTTGAATTTTCCTGTGAAGATGCCGTGCGCACGCGCCTTCCCTTCCTGGCCGAAGTGGTGGAGGCAGTCATCGACGCCGGTGCCACGACCGTGAATATCCCCGACACCGTGGGCTACACCATTCCCTTCGAGTACTTCAACATTATCAAGTATCTCAAGGACAACGTCAGAAACATCGAGAAGGCCATCATTTCGGTCCACTGCCACAATGACCTCGGCCTCTCGGTGGCAAACTCCATTGCCGCCGTCCAGGCAGGCGCCGGTCAGGTGGAATGCACCATCAACGGCATCGGTGAGCGCGCCGGCAACTGCTCCCTCGAGGAATTCGTCATGAGTCTCAGGACCCGGCATGACATTCTGCCGTTCCGGACCAACGTGGTGACGGAGCAGATCGTCCCCGCAAGTCGCCTCCTCTCGACCATCACCGGTATCGGGGTCCAGCCCAACAAGGCGATCGTGGGCGCCAACGCCTTTGCCCACGAGTCGGGCATTCACCAGCACGGTGTGCTCATGGAGAAGTCCACCTACGAGATCATGACTCCCGAGTCAGTCGGGCTCAAGACCAACGTGCTCGTTCTCGGCAAACATTCGGGTCGCCACGCCTTCAAGAAGCGGCTCATCGAACTCGGCTACGATCTGGCCGATGAGGACCTCAACCGCGCGTTCGAGCGCTTCAAGGCCCTTGCCGATCTCAAGAAGGAAGTTTTCGACGAAGATCTGGACGCCCTTGTGGCCGACGAAGTGATGCGGGCGACCGAGTATTACCGGCTCGCCCACATCACCGTAACCTGTGGCTCCTTTGCTGTTGCCACCGCCACGGTCCAGATGGAGATCGACGGCCAACCGGTCCGCACGGCCGAGCTTGGTGACGGCCCGGTTGACGCCACGCTCAAAGCGATCAAGAAGCTGACCAAGAGCAAGGCCAAGCTCCAGCAGTACAACGTCGGCTCCATCACCGGCGGCACCGATGCCCAGGGCGAGGTCACCGTACGCCTCGCCGAAGGGGAGCGGACCGTAGTCGGGAAGGGCTCGTCCACCGACATCATCGAGGCCTCGGCAAAGGCCTACATCCACGCTCTCAACAGACTCCACGCCAAGAAAGAAAAGCAGGTGGAAAGCCTCTAGGAAAGACGTACCCGCCACCACGAGCCGAGGGAGAAGGCGAAATCCACCTTCTCCCTCGGTTCGCACCTGCAACTTGGCCACTTTTGTGGTAGAATCCCCCCATG
>DATDMX010000091.1:0-2531 GCA_036518575.1 Geobacteraceae bacterium
ATGGATGTCGAGATTGATGAGGCTGTCTTCGAGGCTTCTCCCCATGAGGAATTCCATGGAGATGTAATAGAACCGTTTGGGCCCCTGGAGATAGTAGGTCTGTTGGGTGTCGAGCCAGAGTTCCACGAGCCGGTCGCGCACCGCGTAGGCAACGGCGTTGTAGATGTCGAAGGGGGTGGCGGAGTACTTGTCCTTGCCGAGGGTATACTCAAGATGCTCGAGGAACGACTTGATGATGAGCATCATCGTGTCGAGTTCCACCTCTTGGGGAACGGCGGGGTTGGTGTCGTCGGTCATAGTCACCCCTTTGCGAGGAAAAACGGCGCCGTCACGGGCGGATTTCCATTGGACATGGCACCTGATATGTGCTAGTAAATTTTATACTTATACCACAATTGAAAGCCTATAAAATGAAAAAAATCGCCATCTTCGCCAAAGTTCACGACCCTCGCTGCCAGGGGGTGGCACAGGAGCTCGTCAGCTGGCTGGAGGAACGGCAGCTCGTTCCCCTCGTGGAAGCCCATCTCGCTCGCCACATCCCCAATGCGCAGGGCGTGGAGCGGGAAACGATCCCTTCCGAGGCCGACCTCATCGTGGTCCTGGGGGGCGATGGCACCCTCATTTCGGCCGCCCGCCTCGTGGGCGACCGTGGGGTACCGATCCTCGGGGTGAACCTCGGGAGCCTCGGTTTCCTGACGGAGATAACACTCGACGAGCTCTACCCCTCGCTGGAGAACTGGCTGGCCGGCGAGCACCGGATGTCGGAGCGGATGCTCCTCGACACGGTGGTGGAACGGGACGGCACGGAAATCGCACGCCACAAGGTGCTGAACGACGTGGTCATCAACAAGGGGGCGCTGGCGCGGATCATCGACCTGGAAACGCTCGTCAACTGCTACTATCTTACCACTTTCAAGGCGGACGGCCTCATCATATCGTCCCCCACCGGCTCCACCGGCTACTGCCTCTCCGCCGGCGGCCCCATCATTCACCCGACGATGAACTGTCTCGTCATCACCCCCATCTGTCCCCATACCCTGACCAACCGCCCGCTCGTGGTGGCGGACGATGCCGTCATCACCATCACGGTGAAATCAGACCATGATGAAGACGTCTACCTCACGCTCGACGGTCAGGTGGGACTGGAGTTGAAGTGCGGCGACACCGTCAAGGTGTGTCGCGCCGGGTACACCACGAGCCTCATCACGTCCCGGAGCAAGGACTTCTTCGAGGTGTTAAGGGCCAAGCTCAAGTGGGGAGAGAGGTGAAACGCTGCTTTTGCGCAATCTCTGCGTAAGTCTTCGGGATACCTTGTGCGGCGTAGCGTTGCTACGCCTCCGCGTCATCCCTCGACAGCCTTGCCCTTGCGCAAAATCCACGTTTCACCGGTTATTTTAGCGCCGTTATCAACTGGGTGATCCATGCTGACTGACCTCAATATCAGGAACTTCGCCATCATCGATAACCTCCACGTGGACTTCCGGCCGGGGCTCACCGTCCTCACCGGCGAGACCGGCGCGGGAAAATCCATCATCGTGGATGCGGTGTCCCTGATCCTCGGGGGGCGAGCCTCTGCCGATCTCATCCGCACCGGCGCGGAGGAGGCGACCGTCGAGGCGCTCTTCGACCTGACGGCCCAGCCGGCTCTTCTCTCGTCCCTTAACGAGTTTGGCGTGGAGTGCGATGGGGAGCTCCTCGTGAAGAGAGTGGTCGCCCGGTCCGGCAAGAACCGGGTCTTCATCGGCGGGAGCCTGTCCACCCTTGCGGTCCTCGGGGAGCTGGCCCGCAGGCTCATCAACATCTACGGCCAGCACGAATCCCAGACCCTTCTCAAACCGGAAAATCACCTCCTCCTCCTCGACGGCTTCGCGGCCCTCCATCCCCAGCGCCTTTCCTTCTCAGCACTCTACGAGGAGTACCGCGCCCTTCTCCTTGCCCGACGCCGTCTCGACGAAGGAGAGCAGGAGACCCTGCGCCGTATCGACCTTCTCTCCTTTCAAAGCGAGGAGATTGGCGCCGCGGCGCTGAAGGAAGGGGAAGACGAGGAACTGGAGCGCGAACGCCAGCTCCTCGTCCACGGCGAGAAGCTTCTTGCCGTGAGCCAGGGGACCTTCGACCGCCTCTATGGTGACGATGCCTGCGTCACCGGCGAGTTGAACCGGCTCACCGCCGGCGTGAAGGAGATCGCGCTGATCGATCCGTCGCTCGTCCCTGTCGCCACCACGCTTGCCGATGCGGCGCTCCAGCTCGAAGACGCGGCCCTTACCCTGAGGGACTATGCCGGCCGGGTGGAGGCCGACCCTGCGCGCCTCCAGGCGGTTGATGACCGACTCGACCTCATCGGACGGCTCAAAAAGAAATACGCACCAACCATCGACGCGATCCTTGCCCACAAGGACGAGGCCGACCGGGAGCTGGAGGGCCTCCTCAACCGGGAGCGGACGCGGGAAGGGTTGGATAGCGGGCTCTTGGAGCTGGAAGGGCGCCTGACCGAGGCCGGCAAAGAACTCACGGCCAGGAGGCGGGAAGCG
>DATDMX010000092.1:0-8498 GCA_036518575.1 Geobacteraceae bacterium
CTCCTGCAAACCATCATCGACAGCATCCCGGCCCCGCTGTTCTTCAAGGATCAAGAAGGACGCTACCGGGGGTGCAACAAGGCATTCGAAGAAGCCATGGGGCTGCCGCGGGAACGCATAACGGGCAAGACCGTCTATGACGTCGCCCCGTCGGAACTTGCCGAAGTGTATCACCGTGCGGACCTGGAGCTCATGGCACGGCAGGGGACGCAAGTGTATGAAACAACAGTCCTCTTTGCCGATGGCAGGAAGCGTGACATCATGTTCCACAAGGCGGTCTATCCCGACGAAACCGGTGTTGCCGCCGGCCTCGTCGGCACGATGCTCGACATCACCGACAGGAAGCGGTCTGAGGAGGATGTGCGGGAAAAGGAAGAACGCTACCGGGCTTTCATCGCCATGAGTACGGAGGGAATCTGGCGCGGTGACGTGGAGCCGCCCGTATCCATGGAGCTCCCAACGGATGAACAGGTCGATGCTTTCGTGGAGGGAATCCGCATTCAGGAAGCAAACGACGCCATGGCCAGGATCTACGGCTTTACGCAGGGTGAAGCCCTTGTCGGCCGAAGGGTCAGAGAGTTTTACGATCTGGCGGACCTTCGGGAGGTTCTAAAGGCCTTTGTTGCCAACGACTACCGACTCAACGAACTGGAAGTGCGCCAGTTCGACCGCAGCGGTCAGGAGATATGGGTGGCCACCTCCGTCATCGGCGTGCGCAAGGACGGCTGCATCCACCGCCTCTGGGGTACCCGCCGTGATGTGACCGAGCTCAAACGCCACGTCCAGCACCTGGAACATCAGGCGAATCACGACCAGTTGACCGGTCTCCCCAATCGAAATTTTCTCCAGAAGAGAATCGGCGAAGTGCTGGAAAACGTGGGGCGGGAAGGCCGCCGGGCCGCCCTTTTCATTATCGACCTTGACCGTTTCAAGGAGCTGAATGACACCCTCGGTCACCAGGCGGGCGACTATGTCTTGTGCGAGATCGCGGGCCGTCTGGGAAGGGTCGTGACGGGGCTTGGCGGAGAGATGGCGCGGCTGGGTGGGGACGAGTTCGGGCTTCTCTTCCCCGAAATTCGGGACGAGAGGGATGCGTCATGGCTGGCGGAAATGGTCGTGCAAGCCCTGCAGGCGCCCTTTGACGTGGAGGGGTTGAAGGTGGAGATTGCTGCCAGCATCGGCATCTCCCTTGCCCCCGACCACGGCAACTCCACTTCTAAACTGCTGCGCTGTGCCGACGTGGCCATGTATCAAACCAAGAGCGCCATGGGACGCTTCAATATCTACGACCCCGGTCGCGACCCCTACACCCATGAACGGCTGACACTCATGGCGGGACTGGGAGGCGCGATTCGCAACGATGAACTCTTTCTCCAGTTTCAGCCAAAGGTCCGCCTGAGCGACTCCTCGCTCACCGGCTTCGAATGCCTGGTCCGCTGGCAGCACCCGCTCCACGGACTGCTCATGCCCGGCGACTTCATCCCCTTTGCGGAGTTGGGCCAGCTCATCGCTCCTCTCACCTATCGCATTCTGGAAAAGGCCATCAGCCAACTCCACAGCTGGAACGAGCGCGGCTTCCGAACTACGCTGGCATGCAATCTCTCCCCCCGCCTCCTCATGGATGAAGACCTGCCGATCCACCTGGAGGCCATTCTCAGCACCTGGGAAGTCGAGCCGTCCCAGCTGGAGCTGGAAATTACCGAGACCGCCCTGATCCTCGAACCAGAACGGGCCGGCGAGATTCTGCAACGGATTCATGCCATGGGGGTACGCCTCTCCATCGACGATTTCGGCACTGGCTTTTCCTCCCTCTCCCTGCTCAAGCGCCTTCCCCTCCAGGCCCTCAAGATCGATCTCCTCTTCGTGAGCCAGATGCTCCAGAGCGAACAGGACCGGATCATCGTTTCCTCCACCATTGCCATGGCCAAGAACCTCGGCCTGAGTGTGGTGGCCGAGGGGGTTGAAAATGAGCGGACCATGGCCGTGCTCCGGGACATGGGATGCGACCAAGCCCAGGGATATCATGTGGCCAGACCGATGGACGAGGCAGATATCCCGGGCTGGCTGGAGGAGTGGAGCCAGCCCTTCGCGCTTGCCCCGTCGGCGGCCTGAGAACTATCTCGTCCTGCCCGGCCGCATCCGGTCTACAAACGAAAACGAAAGAGGCCCGCAGGACGTTCCAGCGGGCCTCTTTCGTCTCCCCTGCTTTGACGGGAAGTCATGATCAAAGCATCGTCTTCAGCGCTGCCTCCCGCGCAACCATCTCCACTACCGGCAAGAGAGGAACGTTCTCCAGGCCATAGATCGCCTTCAAATCAATATCCTTGGGGACGGCAACCAGGAGCGCTTCCGCCACATGCTGGTCAGCCTGGCGATAGAGAAGTTTCGCCGCAATCTTTATTTCCTTCACCCCCGCCGGAGGTGTGATGCCGTAGTAGACTTCCTTGTACCCCTTTGGTGGAATTGTGTCGTGGCGCGAGAAGGATGTCACGACCCACGGGTCGATGGCAAAATGAAAGGAATCGCCCATGCCATCGGAGCTGAAGTGGCGGGTATCGGGCGGCAGGTCCCCTTTGGCGTCCAGGCCGCCACTGGAGAGGATAATCTTGCCGGTCTCGTCTTTTGCCGTGATCTCCAGCCACATCTGGCGCACATTGGTGAGGGACGTGGGGAGATTGTGCCCGGCCCTGATATTTTTCACCCTCACCCTGACCTCGGCGAGGCGGCTGTCACGGTAGACCGGTTCTATTTCCAGATCAGCAGCACTCTTCAGGCGCTCCACCGCCATGTCGTACTGCTTCATGTAGGCAGTCGCCTGCTCCTTGTCCCCGGCTTTAGTTGCCGCCCCGGCAGCAAGGTAGTGGAGGAGGAAATTGGCGCCGTTGAAATAATGGCGGTAGTCGCCGCGCTGTGGCTTGCGGAACTCGTCGGCAGTGCGCTTGAAGACGGCAGGCTCCACCATGTGGCAATCCTGGCAAAGAATCGCCTTCTGGGCATAAGGGCCATGCTTCCATTCGAGATACGTGGCCTCGAGGGGAAAATGGGAATCATAGTGATAGACCTGGTGGCACGAGGCGCACAGATCGGCCTGGAGATGCAGGGATGACTGGACGCAATCGTGAAAACCGCCGCCGCATCCCTCGGAAGGCTTGTACGGTCCCCTCTTTATGAGTCGTGATCCCTCCTTGTCGCTTACCCCCGGCGTGAGAATGAAGGAGCCGTTTTCGGGCTCATGGGAAGGGGTCTGCCAGTGGGTTACCCCGCTCACGGAGTGGCAGATATCGCAGGAAACCCCGGCCAGCGCCATGTCGGAAAGGCCTTTCAGCCCCGCCCCCTTGATCTCGCCCGTGACCATGGCGGCCGCCGAGTGACACCCCTCGCACTGGCGGGTCACCTCGTGGCCCACCGCCTTCACCCCCTTGCTCAGCTCCCCTTGATAGAGGGGATCCTTGAAGGCGAGGCTGTGGATGGAACCACTCCACTCCTTGAACTGTCGCACATGGCACATGCGGCATTCGTCGGGAGACGTGAACGGGGCGTCGGATTTGTTCCACTTTATGAGGGATGGATAGTACGGATAGAACTCCCTGTCGTAATCGAACACCGGCGAGGCGGCCAGAGCGCCGCCGCCCCACAATGAAAGCGCCAGGGCGAGGGCTGGGAACATTGACAGCAAACGGGGCATGGATCCTCCTTGCATATGCAACGTGAGTTAGGCAGTTTGAAACGCGCTAGACAAGAATTCGACGCCCCGCGTTTACTGACGGGCGGGAGTCGGCAAGGAGAGACTGAAGGTCGTTCCCTCCTTCTCCGTGGATGTAAAGCCGACGCTTCCCCCCAGGACACTCTCCCCGAACCTTTTCAGCATGTAGGTCCCGATGCCACGGCCGTACGGGGCTTTCGTACTGAAATTTCGCTGAAAGACCCGCAACGCCAGTTCTTCCGGGATTGCCTGCCGGTTCCAGACACGGAAGATCACCTTTCCGCCGACCACTTCCAACCACACACGGACCTCTCCCCCATCGTCCGTCCCTTCGAGGGCGTTTACGATCATATTGGCAAGGATGCGCAGGAGTAGATGGATATCCGTGACGATTGGTTCCATAGGAACATTCTCGGGAAACCGGAGCGTCTTGTTGAAGGTCTGGGGATGGGTGGCAAAGAGCTCCTTCAGCTTGCTCAGAATCTCGGCCGGAAGAACCTCCTTCATGACCGGGCTATAGTCGGCTGTCCCTTCCCGCATGAGGCTGTTCCAGACCTTCAATTCATGTTCGAGAAGCAGGACGTTTCTTCGGATTGGTTCCACAAGCTCGCTTCGGTTGCCGTCCCTGCGGCTCAGTATCTCGCTCGCCCCCACGAGGACCGTGACGATGTTGCCCATGTCATGAAGGAACGAGCGTTCGAGTTCCGTCCTGTGTTCCTCCTCGGTTATGTCCTGGAGCAAGAGCATGATGAAACGTTGACCGCCAATGGAATGGGGTGTCGAGCGGACCCTGAGACACAGGTCGACCGGCGCTCCGTTCTTCTCGACCACGGCGGCGCACTTTCTTTCATCGGAGCTGTTGCGGGCGAGACTGGTCGTTATTGCGATGGCGGCACCACAGGAGACGCAGAATTTACTGGTGCCGCACCCCTCGGGGGATTCGCCGGCATGAATACAGCGGATGGCTTCACCGGGCCGCAACCCGAGAATCTCCGCGCCATCCTTGACGCCCAGTTGCCGCAGAAAGGCATCGTTTACGCCCAGGATTTGGCGATGGACATTGAGGACGGCAAAGAGCCCCCCCACGGATTTCATGAGCCCGTCCACGACCGGGCTGGAGCTGATCGTACCGATGTCGCGCTGCAGTTCCTCACCATCGAGACGGGAATAAAGTATGCTGTCAGTTTCGGTCAGATAGTCGCTGAAACGGTCGAGCCGGGCCATGGGTACCTCCTCCTCATAACGAAACGCGGCGATAGTTGCGCAGTTCTTTTCGCCTGTATATTAACAGCCTCCCCTCACAGGGGAATTCTCTTCTTCTTGCAGTAGGCCTGGATGACCATATCGGCCTGATTGAGGCGGCCGAGCTTCATGTTCCGGGCCTTGATACCCGGAACGTCCTCTGCCGGAATCACCATCTGGCGAAGCTCGCGGGAAACAAGCGCCATATTGACGGTGATAATCTTGAGGTCAGCGGGAGTATAGGCCTTCAGCATGGGCGGGGTCAGCATGAAATAGCCATCCGCGATATCCTGGGCCAATTTTTTCGGATTTCCTGCTATAGCCATGGCACCTCCCTGTTTCCGCCGTTACACGGCACTCTCGGTATTCCCGCGACCGACGGTTCTGACTGCAGATTATGCCAGACAGCAGAAATTATCAAGACGCAGATGGCTATGCCTTGAGCCGGCACGGCCTGTCGAAGACAACTCCTGGCGTCCGGAGTCGACCACGCTGTCTGTTAGGGATGCTGACCCTGGGGAGTTGACGGCAAAAGATACAAGAACTGTTCCCGCTTCTTGCGGCTAATTTTGATTCGAAGTAGAATCAGATTGACAAAGGTAGGCAATACCAAGAGAAACACCACGTCTGAGTGAGGAGAGTCATGTTCGAAGTGCAGTACAACGACGAAATGGAAGCTGAAGTGAAGCGACTGGAGGCGCGTAACCGCGCCGTTGCCGCGGGACATCCGGAATGGCTTAATGCCTGCGCTGCCTGCGGCTGCGAAGTGGAGAGGGTAGATGTAGACCGATGCGAGCGGTGCGGCGGCAATTGAACTACCTGCTTGACGCCGCATCTCATAATGACGACGTCATTACGTCTCCGGGTCGGCAGTGGCAACGTACTCTGCGATTTCCGCGCGGTACTCGGGCGCCAGCTTGATGAACCTGATGCCATAACGGTGTTCGCCGTCCAGTGCCCTCACCGAACGGACCACCTCTCCCTCCACCTCCATCGGACGCGGGCCGATGAGCACGAAGCGGCAGGTTATCCGGTCACCGATAACCAGGCGCTCTCCGGCTTCGAGCAGAAGGCCGGTGAGGCTAATATCGTGGGAACTGCCGTAGAATTCCAGCGCTTCCTTCCTGCTCTCCACGCGCACTTTCAGCGAGACCCTCTTACTCCTCACCATCTCGACGGTGAGGAGACGACCCGCGGTTTCGAGAAGTTGCAGGGGCTGGACAGGTCGCGTGATGCAGGCGTTAGCCCCGCTTCTGCCGGCCCGATCCAACTCGGTGGGGTTGTCATGGCAGACGAGGACAACAGCCACGGGATCCTTGCGGTGCTCGGTAAGAACGAGGGAGCAGAGCGCGTCGCCCGCCATGTCGTTCAGATGGAAGTCGGAAATGATGAGATCAACGACTTCCTCGCGCGCCAGCGAATTCGCTTCTTCTCCGGAGGTCGCCGTGTAGAGGCCGAAATCGGTCCTCTTCAAAAGATTGAGATTTCTTTCGAGGAAGGATGGCGATGAACTGACGAGTAGTATCTTCTTCGTGGCATCCATGAACATAGTCCTTGTCGTTGCTGGAAGTTAGCAAATCTCATGCCGCCCCGAGAACCGTGACGAAGGCTGAAATGGCCGTTACGGCAGGAAAAGGTAGCGTACCATACGGTCACAGTGTTGCGTCATTTGGCGAGCTAATCCTCTCCGAAACCTCCCGCTTCCGCCATCCCCCCCTCGCCTGCCCATGCGAAGCGCGGCACCTCGTCGCCGCCAACGACCACTGTGTCGGCAAACATGGCCAGTGGCCGCACCCACAACGAAAAATCCCCGTACAGACAGCGATAGACCACCAATGGTTCCTCCGTTTCGCTGTGCCGGGCCACGCCGAGTACCTCATAATAGTTTCCCTTGTAGTGCCGGTAGCGGCCCGGCCTTGGTGTCATTTCCATACAGTTCTTTCCCGATAGGTGAGGTGTCGAGCTAAGCGCTTTGACCGAAATATTTTGCTCCTTGACACTACTGAACCTCCTGCGTCACAATCGCCCCGTCCAATCACATTTCACCGCTCCAGGAGTTCCCGTGAATCTCGACCGCCTCACGTGCATCGATCTCGACCAGCCAAGCATGGCAGGATTTCGCAAGTTCATCAGCTCGTGGCTCGTTCGGGGCGACGACGTTACCCTTCTTGTCGATCCCGGCCCACTTTCCACCATCCCGCACCTGGTGACACAACTTCGCCGCTACGGCGTGGAACGGCTCGACCATATCCTTCTCACCCACATCCACATCGACCATGCCGGGGGAACGGGAGCCATCCTGGCGGAATTCCCGGAGGCACAGGTCATCTGCCACCCCGAAGGAATCCGCCATCTCGTGGCACCCGAAAAACTCTGGCACGGGTCGCAGAAAGTGCTCGGAGAACTCGCCCGTGTCTATGGCGAGATCGTTGCGGTGCCCGAGGAGAAAATCAGCTTCGCCGAAACCGTCGGTACCACCGGCGTGCGCGCCTTCCTCACCCCGGGACACGCCCAGCACCACGTCTCGTATCTCATGGGCGACCTTCTCTTCGCGGGCGAGGTCGCCGGAGTGCGCAGTGACGTCCCGAACGGCATCTTCATGCGCCCCGCCACTCCGCCCCGCTTCGTCCTTCCGGTTGCGCTCGATTCCCTCGACAAAATGATCGCCCTCGCCCCCCGCGCCATGGTCTTTGCCCACCACGGGCTCGTGGAGGACGCCCTTCGCCACCTGCAGATCGCTCGCCGGCAACTTCTCCTGTGGGTACGCGGGGTCGCGGTCACCGCTGAATCCGATCCGTCCCACCGGGAGGAAGCCCTCGTTTCCTGGCTCCGGGAACACGACGAGAACTACCGCAACGTCGTCCTTCTCCCCCCGGACATCCAGGCCAGGGAACGCTACTTCCTCGGCAACAGCCTACGGGGGATGATGGAGTACGTGGATGCACTGGCCCCGGAGGAACGGCTACGACTCGCCGGGGAGCCCTGATCCGTCCACGCTGACCATCTGCGAAACATTGCCCGACATGGGTGTCACCACAGAAGCGACAAAAACGTTATATTTCCGTGACATCACCCGCCACGTAACCCAAACCCTTGTCTCACGGAGCAAAAGAAAGCTTTTTCAATCATTCTAGCACAAGGGTAAACCACGGCGACAACTGAAAAAACGACCGATTCACCCCGCCCCTACCCCGGCCTGCACCGCTCCCGTCGGGCCGACGGCATGCCCCACCCCCTCCCTCCCCTCCTTTTGACAGCCCGTTAGCCCCTGATATGCTTGATTAAAATCGTCGGAGCGGTGCTACCACTGCACGTATCCACCCCCATTCAGGTGACTTCCATGAGAACATTGGTGCTCATCACCACGCTGGCTCTCGCGGGACTCGTTCTCGTTGCGACTGGGATGTACATCCTGCCACTGGACAGTCGGGACCGCTCTCCGGTCCAGCCCATCGCCTTCAGTCACAGGATCCATGCCGACAGCAACGGCATCCACTGCCTGTTCTGCAACCGTTTCGCTTCCGAGTCACCGACGGCAGGCATCCCGACGGTG
>DATDMX010000093.1:0-6575 GCA_036518575.1 Geobacteraceae bacterium
GAGGGATACACTGGTTGGCTGAACAAATCATCAACGGCCGAAGAGTTGGCTCGCATCATGATCCAGATTATCGACGACCCTGCCTGTATCCGGCCCCGGAACAAATGGGTCGTGGCCAACCGCAATCAGATCATTGCTGACAGGAAAGAGCATATCAGGGTTCTCATGGAAGGTTATGCGGAGGCAATTGCCAAGCACAAGGGGGGGCGGTGACCGATTGCCTGATGTTTTCCCGTGAGCCCCGGGTGACGATTGTCATTGTCAACTGGAACAAGCGGCCCTATGTGATCAAACTGCTCGATTCGTTGCGTACTATCGAGTACGGTAACTATACGATAGTTCTCGTGGATAATGCTTCAACCGATGATTCGGTCGCCGCGATCAAGGAACACGAGCTTGCAGTAACACTCTTGGAGAACAAAGAGAACCTGGGGGGAACCGGAGGGTTCAATACCGGCATTCTGTATGCCCTCCGGACACTTGCTCAGGATTATATCTGGCTGCTGGACAACGATGCCGAAGTGCTGCCCGATACCCTGAAGATGCTGGTTGCCCACCTGGAGTGCGACGATTCTATCGGTATCGCCGGGTCATGCATCATGAGCCCTGAAGATCGCGACCTGATCGTTGAAGCCGGTGCATATGTAGGGTGGAAAACGGGCACGTCGAATCCGCATCTGCGCTACCAGAGGCGTGACTCGTACCAGGGAGAGCGGGTGATTGACGTGGACAGCGTTGCCGCATGTTCGGCGTTGGTCAGGGATTCGGTCGCGCGACGGGTTGGACTGATGGACGAGCGGTTTTTCCTGCACTGGGACGATATCGACTATTGTCTTCGGATCAGGAATGCCGGCTTCCGGGTTGTCGCCCTCCTGGATGCCCCGGCTTTTCACGTCGCCGAGAAAGGGTACAATCCGGCCATATCCTATTACAATTTCAGGAATTCACTACTGTTCCTCGCCAAGCATCGCACTGGGGTCTCTTTGGCTCTTTCGTTGTTTAATGTTTTGGGGAATTATCTCGCCTTGTCCGTATACTTGCGGTTGTCGGGGCGCCGGAATGCGGCGGCAAATCTCTTTTCCGCGCTGCTCGACTTTCTGGGAAAGCGATTCGGGGGGGCCGGTTCGAGACTTGCTCCACGTGAGGACCCTGGCGCCCGAGATTCGGTGCAAATCGATTTCATCGGGCGACACAGCCGGGTACTCGTTTTCGCAGTCGGCTCGTTTGACGATGTTGCGGCTACCATCCGTTGCCTCAAGGAGTCCGGCCATCGGGGAGCGATTTCCATTGCTGTTTCAGCCGATCGGGCAATAATTTACAACTTGCCGGAAGTCGATTCATTGATAACGTACGATTTATTCTCTTCCCGTCTGTCCGGAAAGCTGTCCACTGCCTGGAAGATCGTGCGGGGTCGATTCGACTGTGGTATTACAGCGGGCGATCCATTCGTTATGCCGTACGCGTACTTCCTCCCGAAGAATGTATACTTTGACCGCTGTGACGGGTCACTCAGGCCGTCCGGGGTATCCCGCCTCTCTCTGTGGAAGGCTCCGGTGGCAATGATTTGCGGCAAGCTCCTGGCGGTCTTCTCCGTTTTGCCGGTGGTAGTCATCGGCACGATGCTGCGGTCATCCCAGGAGAATCACGGCAGTCTTCCGGAATAACCTCTGGAGCAAGGAGGGTGCTGGTCGTCGGATACGAATCGGCCCTCTTGTCACCCAAGAAAGAGTCAGGAATGAAAATCCTCATCCTCGGCGCCGGTCCCACTGGCCTCGGTGCCGCCTATCACCTTAACAAACTCGGCTATGCTAACTGGCAGGTATTCGAACGGGATCATCAAGTCGGCGGCCTGTCTGCATCCTTTCTCGATGACGGCGGTTTTACCTGGGATGTGGGAGGTCACGTTCTCTTTTCCCATTACGACTGTTTTGACAAGGCCGTTGCGGAAGCATTGGGGGAGAAGTGGTACGAACACCAACGGGAAAGCTGGGTCCGCATCCTCCAAACGTGGGTGCCGTACCCGTTCCAGAACAATGTGCGCTACCTCCCCGATGAAGCCCTGGAGGAATGCGTTGCTGGGCTGCGTCATCTTTCCGGTTCCGCGCGAAACGCGGCCAACTTTCGCGAATGGATGGCCGCGGTCTTCGGGACGGGCATCGTGAAGCACTTCATGGAGCCTTACAACAGCAAGGTGTGGGGCGTCCCGTTGGAGACGATGTCCAAGGAGTGGATTGCCGAGCGGGTGAGTGTTGTTGACCTGGCGCGGATCGAGCGCAACGTCGTCGAAAAGCGTGACGACCTGAGTTGGGGGCCGAACAATACCTTCAAATTCCCGAAATTTGGCGGCACCGGGGCAATCTATGAGGGGATTGCCGGCAAGTTTAGGGAGAGGGTTCACCTCAACCACGAGATGCGGTCGGTTGATCTTGAGGCAAAACGGGTAACCTTTGCCAACGGTCGCACTGAGTCCTACGACGTGCTGATCACTACCGCCCCCCTCGACCTGTTTGTCCACAGTTGCACTGCCGTGCCGGCGCAGGTCAGGGCGGCAGTCGCTGGCCTGGTCCACAATGGGGGATTGATCGTCGGCCTTGGCTTTGCCGGCAGGAGAAGCGACCCGAAGTGCTGGATGTATTTCCCCGAGTCTAATTCTCCCTTTTACCGGGTTACGAATTTCTACAACTACTCCCCGTACAACGTGCCCGGCGGGGAGTCGACGAAGTTCTTTTCCCTCATGTGTGAGACGACGTACTCATCCTGCAAGCCTGTCGACAAGGACGCCGTAATCGATCAGACAATCGAGGGATTGCTTAATTCAGGCCTGATCAACGAACAAGAACGGAATAGTATAGTCAGTCGCTACCTGATAGACATTCCCTACTCGTACCCCGTCCCCACCCTCGGCAGGGATGAGGCGTTACGGGTAATCCAGCCGTTCCTCGAGTCGCGTAACGTCTACTCCCGTGGCCGGTTCGGCGCGTGGAAGTATGAGGTGGGAAACATGGACCACTCGTTCATGCAGGGAGTGGAGGTAGTGGAGCGCATCCTTCACGGAAAAGAAGAGCTTACAGTCCGCGGCAGCGTCTGATTTTCGTGTTCCAGCAAGAGAAAAAAATCTTGCATTTATGTTGACCACATGGTAAAAGTGCACTACAAGTTACCGTTCACTAAAAAAGTGAGCTCCTCCGGCTCGCTTTTTTTTATGGAATTTTTATGGAAAAGATTGATGTCGCTTCCAGAACCGCGGAGTTGGCCGATCGCCTTCTCGCCTCCCTCGGGATGGAACTCGTCGAGCTCGAATACAAGCGGGAAGGGCGGGATATGGTCCTGCGCCTCTACATCGACAAGGAGGGGGGCATAACCCTCGACGACTGTGCGGCGGTGAGCCGCGAACTCTCCGAAATTCTCGATGTCGAGGACTTTATCCGCGAGCACTATACTCTTGAGGTCTCGTCTCCCGGCCTCAATCGCCCTCTGAAAAAGGCGGCTGACTACGAGCGCTACCGGGGACGGCTTATTAAGGTGCGCACCTTCGAGCCTTTGGCCGATGACGCCGGGAACAAACGCAAGACCTTTCTGGGGGAGCTCGTGGGGCTTGATGCCGGGGTTGTGCGGTTGCATTTGAAGGAAGGCCAGCATGCTGCCATCCCGCTGGAAAAGGTTGCGAAGGCGAATCTTGAGTTCGAATTATAATTTGACACGAAATTTCACATTAGATCGCTGAAGGAGAGAGAGACGTGGAAACGAACTTCAACCTTAAACATACGATCGATCAGATTGTAAAGGAAAAGGCCATCGACCGGGAGATAGTGCTGGAGGCCCTCGAGCAGGCTGTTCTTTCGGCGGCGAACAAGAAGTATCGCAACACTCGCGATCTGGAAGCCCACTACAATCCCGAAGTCGGCGAGGTGGAACTGTTCGAGTTCGTTACCGTCGTGGAGGAGGTCCAGGATTCCTACCGGGAAATCGATCTCGAGGAGGCCCGCGAGATCGACCCTGACGTGGAGGTTGGCGACTCCCTCGGGATGAAGCTCGACGCGAGCGGTTTTTCCCGCATCGCCGCCCAGACTGCCAAGCAGGTGATTATCCAGAAGGTACGTGAAGCGGAGCGGGAAACAATCTTCAACGAGTACAAGGACCGGGTCGGAGAGCTGATCAACGGCGTTGTTCGTCGTTTCGAGAAGGGGGATCTCGTGGTCGACCTCGGCCGGGCCGAGGCGATACTTTCCCATAAAGAACAGGCGCCGCGCGAAGTATATCGCCAGGGCGACCGCATCAAGGCGCTCATCACCGACATCCGTATGACCACCAAGGGGCCGCAGATTCTCCTCTCGCGCGTTCACCCCACGGTGCTGGCCAAACTGTTCGAGGCAGAAGTGCCGGAAATTGCCGAAGGGATCGTTGAGGTCATGGAGGTCGTCAGGGAGCCGGGGAGCCGGGCCAAGATTGCGGTGTATTCCCACGATTCCGATGTGGATCCCGTGGGGGCATGTGTCGGGATGCGCGGGTCCCGGGTGCAGAATGTGGTGTCTGAGCTGCGGGGAGAGAAAATCGACATCATTCCCTGGTCGGAAGACGTGGCCAGGTTTGCCTGCAACGCTCTTGCACCGGCGGTGGTCTCCAAGGTCTACGTCGATGAAGAGAACCGTCACATGGAAATCATCGTTGCCGACGATCAGCTCTCGCTTGCCATCGGCAAGCGTGGCCAGAACGTGCGTCTTGCCGCCAAGCTCGTCGGATGGAAGATCGATATCAAGAGTGAGACGCGGGCGGCCGAAGCAGAGCTTCTCCAGTACGCTTCCTTCGATGGTTCCGCCGAGGAGGAGGCAGCCGAATCCGAGGAGCCATCGGGCGCCGTTGAAGGAGAGGTTGTGGTCCAGGAGCAGGCCGAAGAGTAACGATGGCGGGAAACGTGCCCCAAAGGAGCTGTCTCGGTTGCCGGGAGGCCAGGGACAAGGGCGAACTCCTGCGTTTCGTCGTTGCTCCGGACCGAACCCTTGTCCCTGACCTGCTTGGCAAGCTTCCGGGCCGGGGAGCGTATACCTGCCTGCGGGAAGCATGCCTCCGCGCCGCGGTCGCGAAACGCCAGTTCGCCAGGTCTTTCCGGGGCGAAGTGCACGTCGGTGACGCAGACTCCCTCGTTGCCCAGCTGGCCACCCTCATGCGGGCAAGAATCGCTTCCTACGTGGCGTTGGCCAACAAGGGAGGGAAGGTGGTCTCGGGCAGCGATGTCGTGACGGAGCTCTTCCGGAAACGGTCTCCCGGGATACTTTTTTTGGCGACCGATATTTCTGCGGAAAACCGCGCCAAGTTTATGCACATGGCGGAGAAGTCGGGAACGCCGTGCGTCGCTCTCTTCGACAGGGACCGCCTGGGGGAGCTTCTCGGCAAGGAACAACGTACGGTTGTTGCTGTGGAGCAGGGCGGTTTCAGCGAGACCATTTTGAGAGAATTTGATAAGTACAGGAACTTCTTCGAGGGAGGGGTGCAGTCGCGATGAACAAGATCCGCGTGTATGAGCTGGCACAAAAGATGGGGGTCGATAACAAGGAGATTATGGCCAGGCTACAGGCTGTCGGCGTAACGGTCAAAAACCATATGGCTGTTATTGACGAAGCGGATGCCAAGAAGCTGCAGACTCCGGCGGCGCCAACGACTACGGTCAAGGACGTCAGCAAAGAGGAGGTCCGTGTCAGCACGGGACTCATCAGGCGGCGGGCCAAGGTCGTGGAGGCTGTCGTGGAAGCCCCGCCCGTCGAAGTTGCCCCTGAACCGGTTAAGGAAGAAGTCGTAGCTGTCAAGCCAGCTGCTAAGCCGGCCCCTGAACCCGTAGAAGAGCCGAAAGTCGTAGAAACTCCGGCACCGGCTGCCCCGGTCGAGGCTGAGGAAGTGAAGCCGGTGGCTGCTCCCGAGAAGCCCGAAGAAAAACCTGCGGAGGAGAAGCCGACTGCTACGAGAGCGAAAATCCTCGGGCGGGTGGAGATCGTCATGCCTGCCGGACGTGGGAGAGAGGTGCAGCCTGAGCGGCGGGAAGCTGGCCGGCCCATTCCTCCCGCGCGACGGCCAGAGCGGCCAGGAGGAGCTCCCCGGGCTCCGGAGAAGCCAGTTGTTCCAGCACCGGCAGAGATGCCAGCTGCAGCTGACGATAGGAAAAAAGGGCGCAAGGGGAAAGAAGCCCCAGCCGTCGATAACGGCAAGTCCGCGAAGAAGGGAGGGGCCCCGGCCGGCAAGAAGAAAGAGGGCTTCCGCAAGACCGAGATTCTCGAGAAGCGGGAGCGGATCTTCGAGCCTGGCAAAGGGGGCAAGGGTAAAAAGAAGCAGGGTAAGGTCGAACGCGCTCCCGAAGGGAAGAAAACGGAAATCACCACTCCCAAGGCGATTAAACGTATCATCAAGATTGCCGAAACGATTACTGTGGGCGAGCTTGCCAAGCGGATGGGGATCAAGGCCAACGACCTGATCCGCGCCCTCATGAAGATGGGGCTCATGGCGACCATCAATCATCCGCTTGATATCGATACGGCGATGCTGCTTGCCGGTGAATTCGGATACGAGGTCGAAAACGTTGCCGTCGA
>DATDMX010000094.1:0-2708 GCA_036518575.1 Geobacteraceae bacterium
GGCTGCGGCTCCATCACCACCGCCTCTTCGAGAGCCTCGATCCGCTCCCCCACATCCTCCAGGATGGCGAAGTAGTTGTCCACCACGGCATCGATGAGACCGTAGGCGAGGTAGTCCGGCCCCATCTCCCGAAGCTTTCCCTTGCCGGTTCTGAGCCGCTCCCGGAGCCTCCCGAAGACGTCCCCCTCCACCCCTTCCTGGAAGGAGATGACGAAATTCGCGCCGAGGATGATACTCACCTGCTCGGTGACGATTCCCCCTTCCTCCCCGCGGCGCAGCATCTTCAGGACGATGTAGAGGTAGTCGCCGTAGTCGTCAAGCTTGGGGCGCTGATCGGTGTTGACGATGTCTTCGAGGACGAGCGGGTGGAGCCCCTGGCAGTCCCCCACCTGTTGGATCATCTCCACCTCGTGAAGCCCCTCCACGTCGATCCAACTGGTGCGGTTGGTTTCGGTGAAGTAGAAGCACTCGTTGAGGGAGGAGATCACCTTCTCATCGCAGCCGTCGCGGTCGTAGTCCATGACGGTGATACGGATCTCCCGGTCGCTCTTCTCGCCGATGTGGACAAGGGTACCGGGGGGAAGCCCGCTCTTCACCGATCGTTCCTTGACGATTCTCGCCATTCCTATCACCTCGTGTGTTTGGCCTCGGCTACGCCTCCCCCGGGTAGGTGAGCCGCCCCTCCTCCACCTGGGCGAAGGAGGTGAGGGTATGGGGATCGCGGCGTTTGGGGGAGAGGATATGCTCCACGGCTACCCCCTTCACCGTGAGGGCGTCGGCGATGAGGGAGCGGTGGCAGCGCCAGGGAACCGCCTCGGCACACATGATGGCCACGAGGCGGGAGCGGGAAAGCTCCACGAGGCGCTCAAGCTCCGCGGCAAATTCCTTCGTCAGCATGTAGTCGGCATAGCCGCGAAAACCGGGGGTGCGCCAGGCGGTGTTGGGGGAACGAGCCGCGGGGTGGCGCAGGCCCCCGAGTCCCTTCATGTGGAGGTAGCCGATTCCCGCGGCGGCAAGTGCCGCCGGCAGGGTATCGCTGTTGAACTGGGGATTGTGGCGGGAGCGGGGAATGGTGCGGACGTCCACGAGGAAGTCGACCCCGTGGGCCTGGAGGAGATGGATGAATTCCTCCAGCGGGTGCGTCGAATGCCCGATGGTCATTATCCGCACCGTCATCTCTGCTCCTCCCCTGTTCGTCGCGTGGCTTCGTCACGACAATGATAACAGGAATCGCCACAGGCGCGAGGATATCTGGGGCGCGACGTCGCCGGGAAACTCACGCCGGCGGAAACGACGAGACTACTGGCAGAGTCTTTTTTCCAGCACCGCCGTGGGTGTGGCGTGGACGACCGGCTGCCACTCGTGGGATGGGTTGATGAAGCGGTAGCGGTGGTTCTCGCAGTCCACCTCCATCTGCCACTTCTGCGCGCCCTTGCGGTCCTCGGTCTTGGTGACGGCGGTGACCTTGCTCCCCTTCCCCTTCTTCACGCTGTTCACGTCATAGTAGTACTTCACCATCTTTTCCTCGTCATTGGAGAGTATCTTCCACTTCTCCGCTCCCCAGGCCCCCATGGCATTGAGGAGCGTACCGAGCACGAGCACAGTGATCGTCACTTTCTTCATCGCAAATCCTCCGGCGCAAGAAATTTGGTCAATCGAGCTATTCTTACTCCGTAATGGCTCCGTTTGTAAAGAGTTCTGTCGGTATGGGCGCCGCGCCTCCCTGCTCCTGCGCGACGGGGAAAGTTTGACATCCGGGTGTGAGATGGTATGACGATAGGGCAGTGCAAAGACTGACTCGCAAGCCATCAACGTCGCGACATCGGAGGTCAGGCAATGACCAAGAACACCGCCTTCTGGATATTCTTCATCGGCACCGTCTCTTCGGCAGCGATCTTCCTGGGGCTCACCGTAGACACGCACCGTCAGGTGGAAGCCCTCTCGCACGCGGACAAGCTGTCCGAGAAGGTTGTGGCCGGGAAAAAGACCTTCGAGCATTACAACTGCAACGACTGCCATACCATCCTGGGCTTCGGCGGCTACTATGCGCCCGACCTGACCCGGGCCGTGCGTCGGGTCGGTGAGGAAGGAATCCGCTACCGGTTGCGGCACCCGGAGCAGGCATTTGCCGCCTCGCCGCGCAAGATGCCCCAGCAGCACATCCCGGAAGCCGACATCGACAATCTGGTCGCCTTCCTCTCCTGGGTGGGGGAGATCGATAACGGCGACTGGCCTCCCCAGGACAGCAAGAACCGCCTGACGCGCGGAGAACAGCGGCTCGTGGCGGGTGCCACCGTTTCGGCGGGGGCGGCGGTGTTCCAGACCAAGGGGTGCATGAACTGCCACTCGCTCCATGGCGCCGGCGGGACCTTCGGCCCGCCTCTCGATACCATCGGGAGGCAACTCACCCAGGAGCAGATCGAGCACTACGTCAAGGACCCCAGGAGCGTGAACCCGAAAGCCATGATGCCACCCCAGAAGGAGCTTTCGGAGCGGGAACTGGAAGAGGTGGCCAAGTTCTTGGCCAACCTGAAATAGGAGGGAGTCATGGAATACCGTTCCCAGAAGATCGCCAACTGGTACTTCACCATCGCCCTCCTCCTCTTCGTCCTCCAGGTCATGATGGGGCTGTGGCTCCTGTCCAACTACGTTTTCACCATTCCCCAGTGGGTGGTGGACCACTTCCCCTTTGCCACGGCCCGGGCCAT
>DATDMX010000095.1:0-3423 GCA_036518575.1 Geobacteraceae bacterium
CGAGATTTCGGCTGGACAAATGAAAAGCCCCGGAGGACTGACGGTCCTTCGGGGCTTTTTGTGTTAGGGACGTGTGCCGGGAGCTACTTCGGCACCTTCTCCCAGTCTTCGAGGAACTTCTTGAGCCCCGCGTCGGTGAGCGGGTGCTTGGTGAGCTGCATGATGACCGAGTAGGGGATGGTGGCGATGTCGGCGCCGATGAGGGCGGCGTTCAGGACGTGCACGGGGTTCCGGACGCTCGCCACGATGATCTCCGCCTGGTAGCCGTAGTTGTCGAAGATGGTGCGGATTTCCTCGATGATGCCCATGCCGTCCTGGGAAATATCGTCCAGCCGCCCCACGAAGGGCGAGACATAGGTGGCCCCGGCCTTGGCCGCGAGAAGCGCCTGGAGGGGGGTGAAGATGAGGGTCACGTTGGTCTTGATCCCCTTCTCGTGGAGGGTCTTCGTGGCCTTGAGCCCCTCGGGGGTCATGGGGAGCTTGATGACGATGTTCGGGTGGATGGCGGCCAGCACGAGCGCCTCCCGGATCATGCCGTCATGGTCTACGGAAACCACCTCGGCCGAGATGGGACCGTCAACGATGGCAGTGATCTCCTTGATCACGTCCTCGAATTTGCGGCCCGATTTGGCGATGAGTGACGGATTGGTGGTCACGCCGTCCACCACGCCCAGTTCGTGGGCCTCGCGGATTTCTTTTACGTCTGCGGTGTCGATAAAGAATTTCATTATGTTCCTCCGTTGTGATAGTGCGGGTCAAAGCACGGCACGTCGACCGCGGACGACCGTACGTTATTTTTTTTCGTTCAGCTGTTCCCGGAATTTCTCCAGGCAGGCCATGGAGCAGAAGTAGATCTTCTCCCCCTCGAGCGTTCCCACCACGGCATCGTCATGGGCCACATAGACGCCGCAGACCGGGTCCTTGTGGGTTTCCTCGGCTGACGGCCCCTTGTCGGCGGGGAGCTCCTTGGTGCTGCGGTTGCGCAGGTACTGAAAGACGATGTAGCCGAGGAGGAGAAATATGAGCAGGCGCATGGCGCGGTCTCCTGACGGGTCAGACTTTTACGACGTTTTCCCCGGGGGGAAGCGCCTTGAGGAGCGCACCGACGGTTCGCCCCAGGAGGGGATGGATCATATCCTTCCCGATGTCCGCCAGCGGCACGAGTACGAAACGGCGCTCGTGGAGGCGGGGGTGGGGGATGGTGAGCTCGTCGTCGGCCATGACGAGGTCGTCGAAGAAGAGAATGTCCAGGTCCATCCGCCGCGGTCCCCAGACGACGGTGCGGCGCCGGCCGAACACGACGGTTTCAATCCGTTGCAGTTCGGCCAGGAGCCCGTGGGGATCGAACGAGGTCGCAATCCTCGCCACGGCATTGAAAAAATGTTCCTGCTCCACCGGCCCCACCGGTTCGGTGTCGTAGAAGCCGGAGAGGGCGGTGATCTTCGTGTGCGGGAGCTTGCCGAGCTCGGCAACGGCCCGCAGGAGGTTCAATTCCCGGTCCCCCTCGTTGGAGCCGAGAGCTATGAAAACAACGTGATCCATCGCAAGGATTAGAGCACAAAACTCCTCCTTTTGCAACCGTGCCAGCGTCGCTGCAAACGTATACGGGATGGGCCGGCCAAGGGCGCAGTGATGCAGGGGAAGCCTCGTCTGTTACGGTCGAGCCGGGGCTGGCGGACAGGGGGGTAAGCCTTCCCCTGCATCACCTCGTGCCGTGGTCGGAAATACCGGCTAATTGCTGGCTCGACGGCCATTTCATGCTGGAAAAGCGTGTCGTTTCTGGTATAGTCAGAAGACCGTCCGATGTGCGCCCGTTAAGAAACCACCTGTGTTCCGGACCGAATCAATGCCACGTCTCATCCAGTTCATCCGCACCATTCGCGTGAAGCGCGTCCTGCTCATCGCCGCGGTTCTTTTCTGCGCCGGTGTGGCCTTCGTCCTTGCGTTCGTGGCGTTTTTGCCCACCATCATTTCCAGCCAGCTGGTGCAGGAACGCCTCAAGAAATCCCTTTCCGCCTCAATGAAGCGTCCCGTGGCGTGGTCGCATCTCGCCATGACCTGGTCCGACGGTCTCGCCCTCTCCGGCCTGCGCCTGGGCGACGGCCCGGCCCCGCTCCTCAAGGCCTCCGTGGCCGACCTTACCTTCGTTCCCTCTTTGGAAACGGCCAGTGACGGCCGCCGCCGGGTTGCCCTTGCCCTACGGGTGCGCGACGTGCAGGCCGATCTCGCTCCCGGGCCTCCCAAGAAGAAACCACCCAAGAAAGACCCCCTCACCGCCCTGGCCGAGGCAGTGCAGCAGGTGGAAAAGCTCGATTGGCCTCTGCCGGTGGACGTGAAAGTCACGGCGGACGTGGCCCCTGTGAGGATAACCTACCGCGACCCGGCAAGCTCCCATCGCCTGGCGCTGGAGGATTTCGCGTGGCATCTCGCCATGCCGTCCCTCGCCACCCTTCCCATCGAGACGAAGGTGAGCGGCCGCGTAACGAGCGACGACCGCGGGCTTCCGCCGCTCACGGTGAGCGCCCGGGTGGAGCGGCTCGTCACGGTGAAGCGCCGCATCCATCCGGCCTCTGCCCGGCTGACGTTCGACGCCATCCTTCCCGGCGCGACCGTCACGGCACGCGGCGGGCTCGGCGAGCTCGACGGTTTCGCGGTCAAGGGGCGGTTCGACCTTCCCGAGCTCATGGCCATGGCCAAGCCGTTTCTCCCCCCCACGCTTCCGGCCGCGCGCGGAACGGTCGATCTCGGCCTGCAGGCGAAAATCGATGCTGCCCGCGATCTCCGCGCCCTCCTCACCGTGGACGGAACCCGCCTCGCGCTGAGCGGCGGCCGGGTGAAGAAGGGGAGTATCGGTCCCATCGGGCTGCGGCTGCGCCAGGAGATCGCCACCGATCGCGTGCGGCAGCGGGTCGATTTTGCCAACGGCAGCTTGACAGTCCCTGGCTTGCTGGAGGCAGCCTGGAACGCGCGGGTGGATAATCCCACCCTGCCCGGACGGACGGTGGCGGCAACGCTTGGCCCCGTACGGGTCGACCTCGCCCGGGCGGTGGACGTGGCACGAGCCGTTCTCCCCCCGAATTTTCCCGTGAAAGACGTGGCGGGCGAGTTGACCATCCGCAGGCTTCAGGCCCACCTGCGCGGCCCCGACAACAGGGGTGACGTGGCCGTCGAAGGAGCCGGTGTGAAGGTGCCCCGTCTTCGCCTCGCTCTGGCCAAGGGGGAGCTCGCCGGTGAGGGCGTCGAGTTCGTCGTGGAGAAGGCGGCGCTTCCCCTGGCCGCCATGAAACCGACGCGGCTTGATGCCGCCCTTTCCTACGGTGTGGGGCGCCTTGCCCTGGCAGGTGCCCAGCCGGTGACGGTGGAGGCGCTGCGGGGAAATCTCTCCGTTGCGGTAAGCGACCTCAACCTGAAGAGTCCCTCGCC
>DATDMX010000096.1:0-3788 GCA_036518575.1 Geobacteraceae bacterium
GGAAAGCGTGTGTACGTTAATAGCGTACCGAGGGTTCGAATCCCTCTCTCTCCGCCAGATTTAACGCCGCAATTGGTGAAATTCCCGGGTTATGCCGGTCCCTGTCGAGGTAGCCTTTTCAGCTCGCAGCCTCAATCGTCATGGTTTCGTCCGTTGCGGGTAGAACTGATAGCTGGGTCCTGCGCAACAGAAGGTTATGAACCCCGTCAGGTCCGGAAGGAAGCAGCGGCAGTAACCGACCCTGTGTGCCGCAGGGGTGCCCAGCTATCAGCTCTGTCTGCAACGTCTTCGCTTCAGTCGCTTCTTCCCTCCCCCAACGAGTTACACCGTACAATATCATGAGGTTGTAACCTTGTCTTATCTTGTCCTAGCGCGTAAATGGCGACCGCAGACCTTTCGAGACCTGATTGGCCAGGAGCATGTCAGTCAAACCCTGAAAAACGCCATTGATTCAGGCCGGGTGGCCCATGCCTTTCTCTTTACGGGAGCACGGGGGGTAGGCAAGACAAGTTCGGCCAGGATTCTTGCCAAGGCGCTCAACTGCGAACACGGACCGTCCCCCGAGCCGTGCAACGAATGCCCGGCGTGCGTAGAAATCACCAACGGCAATGCTGTCGACGTGTTCGAGATAGATGGCGCATCCAATACCAGCGTAGATGATGTTCGGGAACTTCGCGAAAACATTAAGTATCTCCCCTCCCGATGCCGTTTCAAGATATTCATTATCGACGAAGTGCATATGCTCTCCACGAGCGCCTTCAATGCGCTGCTCAAGACCCTGGAAGAGCCCCCGCCGCACGTCAAGTTTATCTTTGCCACCACTGAACCCCATAAAGTCCCCATCACTATTCTTTCCCGATGCCAACGGTTCGATTTTCGACGTATCCCCTTGGTGACCATCGTTGAGCGACTGCGACACATCGTTGGCGAGGAAGGCATAGCGATTTCCGACGCTGCCCTTGCCATGATCGCGCGCAAGGGAGACGGCAGCATGCGCGACTCCCTCTCCACCCTCGACCAGGTACTCGCCTTCTGCGGCGAAGAGGTGAGCGACGATGCTGTCATCGGCCTCTTGGGGGTAATCGACCGCAGGCTGCTTCTGGAAACCTCCCGCGCGGTTTTCGACAAAGATTGTCGCGGTGTGCTCGATATCGTCAAGCGTGTCGACGCGTTTGGTTACAATATGCGGTACTTCTGTCAGGAACTGCTGGATCACTTTCGTACCTTGACTCTCCTCCGGGCGGTGGGGGAAGATGCCGACCTTCCCGACCTAGCTGCGGCGGAGGTGACAGAACTGCAGGAACTTTCCCGGGATATAGACCTTTCTGCTCTGCAGCGCCATCTGACCATTCTCCTCCGGGCGGAGGGGGAGTTGTCTCAGACCTCCTTCCCCCGATTGGTGCTGGAAATGGCTCTCGTCAAGATGGCTACCCTTGCTCCTGTCGTGCCAGTACTGGAGATTCTCGAACGACTCAAGACTTTAGAGGGAAAGATCGGGGGGGCCGGTCTGGTGGCATCCGCTCAGCCGGCGTGGGAAAAAAAATCACCCCATCAGGAGAAGGAAAAGTCCCCTCCTCCAGCGTCGCAGGCTGCCCGAGTGACATCAGCACCAGCACCCCAGCCGAGCCGCACTGTCGACACCGCGAAGAGCGCAACGGCGGAGGTGAGCCGCGAAGAGGGTGGTGGGGAAAAAAGCTGGGGCGGGTTCGTAGCCGTTGTGCGGAGCAAGAAGAGGTTGCTGGCATCTCTTCTTGAACACGGAAGACCTCTTGTGGTGGGAGGACCCCGCCTCGAGATAGGGTTTGCAGTTGGTTCCTTCGAATTGAAACAGGTGCAGGATCCCGGCACTCTGGCAGACCTTGCGGCGCTTGCCAAGGCGTATTTCGGAAATGACGTCGAGGTGCGGGTGGTTCCCTTGGGAGAATCTGCGGCGGCTGTCCCACCATCCCTGGCTGAAAAAAAAAGCCTTGAACGTGACCGGCAGCAACAGGAACTAAAGGAGCGAGCGACAGGGCATCCTCTCGTTGCCGCCGCCCTGGAAATATTCGAGGGTGAAATCGCCGACATCAAGGAAAACAATAAGACCTAGTATAACCACGTTTTAGCATTAACAAAAGATATTCACTCTGGGTAAAATTGCAAAAGGAAAGAGGAGGCAGGAATTATGTCAAAAGGTTTGGCTCATATCATGAAGCAGGCTCAGATGATGCAGCAGAAGATGGCGAAATTGCAGGAAGAAGCCTCGGAAAAGACTGCAACGGCAACCGCAGGGGGCGGGGCCGTAACGGCAATGGTTAATGGCAAGAATCAGATTTTGTCGCTAACAATCAAGAAGGAAGCAGTAGATCCGGAAGATGTTGAAATGCTGCAGGATCTTGTTATGGCAGCGATAAACGAAGCACTCACCAAGGTTCATGCCGAGATGTCGGAACAGATGGGAAAGATCACGGGTGGGTTGAATATCCCAGGGCTTTTCTAAGCACAAAAAATGTTGATTTCCCTTCCTTCGGTAAGATTAGAGACAGGGGGACCGACGTCAACGCTTAAACTGACGGTATTCTGTACTTTATTGAAAAAATTGAAGAATTGCATTTGTTTTATTGAAAATAAATTTTTTTAGTCTTAGTGTAATAAAAAATTGTTTTACCTTAAGCGAAAATATGATACATATCTCTCCATCGTTGACAAGACTTCTGGGTGAACTTAAGAAGCTGCCGGGAGTCGGGGAAAAAACCGCATTAAGGCTCGCCCTGCACCTATTGAAATCCCCTGCGAATGTGAGTGCCCTGGCTGACAGCCTCAAGGAGGTACAGGCAAGGGTGCGATTCTGCTCGACCTGCTTTGGTATCACAGAGGAGGATCCTTGTCTTATTTGTTCCGGAGAACGGGACGAGACAATCCTCTGTGTCGTCGAGGAGGCGCAGGATATGATGGCGGTGGAGCGTACGCAAGCCTTTCGCGGCAAGTACCATGTCTTGCAGGGAGCATTGTCTCCCCTGAACGGCATAACTCCGGCCCAGCTTCGGATAACCGAGCTGCTGCAACGGTTGCAGGGGGGGACGGTCAACGAGGTGGTTCTGGCCACTAACTTTACTGTGGAGGGTGAGGCGACGGCCCTTTATCTGACGAGGCTCATCAAGCCCCTGGGGATAAGGGTGACAAGACTCGCGCACGGCATTCCCCTCGGGTCTGATCTCGAGTACGTGGATGCCGCGACGGTTCAGCGAGCGGTCGAAGGACGTTCCGAACTCTGATTCACTCCCTGGCCGAGACGGTCAAAAGCCGGCTCGGCGGCAAGGCAGAAGATACGGAATCTATCAAAGAGGAGGAAGTTATGAGTCGCAAGATGGTAACGATTGACGGCAATACTGCCGCCGCCCATGTGGCCCACGCCACCAACGAGGTAATTGCGATCTACCCGATTACCCCGTCGTCAGTCATGGGGGAAATTTCCGACGCTAAGAGCGCCGCAGGCGAGAAAAATATCTGGGGAACAATTCCGACCGTCGCCGAGATGCAGTCCGAAGGCGGCGCCTCGGGAGCAGTTCATGGCGCGTTGCAGGCCGGAGCACTTACCACCACCTTCACTGCCAGCCAGGGGCTCCTGCTCATGATCCCCAACCTGTTCAAAATCGCCGGCGAACTTACCTCTACGGTGTTCCACGTTTCGGCCCGCGCCATCGCTGCTCAGGCCCTCTCCATCTTCGGCGACAACTCGGACGTCATGGCCTGACGTTACACCGGCTGGGACATGCACTGCTCCAACAACGTCCATGAGGCGATGGACT
>DATDMX010000097.1:0-2922 GCA_036518575.1 Geobacteraceae bacterium
AAGCGGCGTGAAAAATCCCCCCATCTGCTCGAACATGTGGGAAAGGGGCAGGAGCGAGAGGAAGGCGAAGGAAGGCGCCACAATCGGGATGTGGCGGTTCACCTGGAGGAGGTTCGCCATGAGGTTTTTGTGGGTGAGGATCACTCCCTTGGGGTTTCCGTGGTGCCCGAAGTGTAGATCAGCTGGGCGATGGCGTCGGGGGTGGTGGCGTGCGGTGCGGCAAGGGGGGAAACGTCGCGCAGGAGGAACTCCAGATCTTCGAGGAAAACGCTTCCGTCTTCAGGAAACCGCTCCGCCTTGAAACGGCTCTGGATGACGAGGCGGGCACCGGTCAGGCCGGCGATGGTCTCGGCGCGGTCGCGGCCCGACATGAAATCCACCGGCACCACCACCGCCCCGCGGGCGATGCAGCCCCAGAAGGCCACCGCCCACCAGGGCGAATTGGGCCCCCAGAGGATGACCCGGTCCCCCGCCGCCACGCCCTTCACGTCCAACCAGGCGGCCATGCGCAACGAGGTGTCCGCCAGCCAGCCGTAGGAGAAGAGGAGGCGCCGCACGCCGGTGCGGAAGACGAAGACGGTTTTGTCGCCCCGCGGCGCAAAGGTCGCAAAGAGATCGACGAGGGTTTCCATGGTTGCTCCTTGCGAACCGAGCTTCCGACAACTGTTAAATCTTCACGGCGACGCCATCATAGCAGCGGTGCCCGGCGAAAGCAATTGTAACCGGGCGCTGACGTGACGCAACAAGATGCCCGTGTGGCCGGAATTTTTGACACGCCTTCAAAAAAGAGTTTTCACCACGGTTAATTGCCATTATACTTGTTTTTTCGCGGCTGTCGGACGATGGCCGCCCATCTCGACTAGAGTGGAGTTCGTTATGGCCGTAAAACTGGGAGAGTTGCTCGTCAAGGCCGGTCTCATCACCCCGACCCAGCTGGACGACTGTCTCAAGTGCCAGGTAATCTTTGGCGGCAGGCTCGGCACCAACCTGATCGAGATGGGCTACCTCGAGGAGGATGACCTGGCCCGCGTCCTCAGCCAAAAACTGGGGGTCCCCTTCGCCTCGCCCGACCGGCTCATGTCCATCCCGCAGGATGTCATCGACCTCATTCCGCTGGAGCTCGTCCTGAAGTACAAGGTCGTTCCCCTCGCCCTGGAGAAAAAGCGGCTTACGCTCGCCATGATGGACCCGGCCAACATCTCTGCCACCGACGAAATCTCCTTCATCACCGGCTTCATCATCCAGCCCGTCGTCACCCCCGAACTGCGCCTCATCCTTGCCCTGGAGAAGTACTACGGCATCCAGCGGGAGACGCGCTACATCAATATCGCCGGCGAAAAACGCACTCGGGATAAGGAGGCCGCCGAAGCCCCGAAGCCCGCCCCGGCCAAACCCCAGCCGCCCAAGCCGGCCGCGACAGCGAAACCGGCCGCCATGCCGGCCCAGGAACCGGACCTGATCGAACTTCCCCTCGACGAGTTCGAGGGATTCGACCTTGATGAAGACTACCTGATCAACCCGGGACAGACGACGGGGGAGGGAAAACCTGCCGGCCTTGCGGCCCCTGCTCCGGCCGCACCAAGGGAGGAGCCGGCACCAGACCCCCTCGAAGTCCTGTCGGCAAAACTTGCCGAAGCCCGGGACCGGGACGTGATTGCCGACGCCATCATCGACTACGCGGGGCGGGAATTCGAGCGCGCGGCCCTCTTCGTGATCAAGGGAACGACCGCCGTCGGCTGGCGGGCCAGCGTGCGCGGCGAACTGGTGCCGAACTTCGGCCTTCTGCAGATTCCCCTCGACGCGCCGTCGGTCCTCAAGGTGGTGGTGGAAGGAAAGAGTTTCTATCTCGGCCCCATCCCCGATACGTCGAGCAACACCATTATCATGAACGGTCTCGGGGGGGGCAAGCGGGAAGCGGTCCTGCTCCTGCCGCTTCTCCTCATGGGAAAAGTGGTGGCCGTCATCTTCGTCGACGGTGGGGCCCAGGACATGGCGGCAAAGTTGAATGACCTGAAGAAGGTCGTGGTGAAGGGGGCACTGGCCTTCGAAATCCTCATCCTCAAGAACAAGATCTACTCGCTCTGACGGGGAGTCCCCATGAAGATCGTCTACATCTCCGGACCCTATTCCGCCAAGACCACCGAAGAGGTGGCCCGTCACGTGGCCGTGGCCGAAGAGACCGCCATGCAGGTTCTCCACGCCGGCCACGTCCCCATCGTCCCCCACCGCATCAACCAGAAGTGGATGGACGACGAGCGCTTCCTCGACTACACCCTCAACGACTGGCTCACACGGCTCTGTCTTCCCCTCCTGGAGAAGTGCGACGCCATCCTCATGCTCCCCGGCTGGGAGTTGTCCGTGGGGGCCGTGATGGAATCGAATCGCGCCGTCGAGGAGAGCATCCCGGTCTTCTACAGCGTGGACGCCCTTCTCTCAGCCTTCCCCGCGCGCGGGAAAAACTCCTCCCGCTGACCCCCTCCCTCACCCCTTACCACTGAACAACGCCGCAAAATCCGTCACGCCGTGTCGCGGGAAGGAGCGCCTTGCGCCGTCAGTCCCCTCTCCCAGCGCTGCCGCACGAGATAGGCGACGACGAGCATCTCGCCTGTCCCGGCCAGAAGGCTCACCAACGGGTGAAGATCGACCCGCGGCCAGAAAAGCTGGGTCAGCTGGTCCAGCTTGAGCACGGCAAAGAAGGCCGGTACCACACCGTAGAGGAGGGAGAGCCAGAGGATTGCGAGCATATCGGGATTCTTGCGCCGGCTCCCCAGGTTGAAGAAGAGGATGAGTGCCAGGTCGCGGCCGAGGAATGCCAGGGAGGAAAGGAGAAACAGGCGGACATCGAGTGGCGGCGGGGACGTAACGACACGGGGGCTGAAGAAGAGGCACAAAAAGCCGAGGCCCACCGCCGGCAGGGTCACG
>DATDMX010000098.1:0-6206 GCA_036518575.1 Geobacteraceae bacterium
GATTCTCCGCGGCCGCGGGCAAAGGGGTGATCTCCACCATCCGTACCACCCTCTCCACGACGTCGAGTTCAAGGGCGATACGTTGAGCGCCAAGGTTCATGACGAGAAACGGGGTCTTTTCGCTCATGGAACGACCCTTCCCCTTCGCCGGCCGGGGCCAGGAGCCAGCGGCAAATTATATATAGCTTTTAATGTTTACTTTGTGTTATATCGCTTACCGGGGGTGTGTCAAGGAGGGTGAGACGCACGTCAGCTCAGGGTGCCCGCAAGGCATGCATAAAATCGGGGGAGACCACTGGCCAATTGAAATTTGTCCGATATGGGATAGAATTGGAAGGCTTGCAGCAAATCACACCAGAGGGAGGGAACGGGAGATGAAAAAATACCTATGGGCCGCAGCATCGCTGTCTCTCATGCTCACAGCCGGGTGCGCAACGGAGGGCTATGTGCGTGAGCAGGTAGCGCCGCTCGCCGACAGGCTCGGCAAACTTGAGGCGCGTGTCGGGGCACTCGAAACGAAGGTCGACGGCCTGGCCAAGGATATGCCCGATGTGCAGGCAGCGAAGAAGGAGATCAACGACGCCAAGGCCCAGGTGGAGCAAGCCGTGAAAGCTGCCCAGGGAGCCGAGCAGAATGCCATGGCTGCCGCCAGCAGGGCCGAAGCCGCTGCCAATCGGGCCGAAGATGCCGCGAAGCGGGCGGAAGCCGCCGAGATGAAAGGTGCCACCTCGGCCAAGAAAGCGACGAAGGCTTTCGAGCTGCAGCAGAAGAAATAACGGTACGACCGTCATGTTCAAGGCCGCTCCTTTCCGAGGAGCGGCCTTTTTTATGTGCATATCGGGAAGACAAGGGAAGTGGTGGCGACCTCTAACTTCTTTTCCCGGAGGCGGAAGTAACGGAATTTGCCTTGGTGACATCCACCATGACGCCCTTCTTCTCTCTCAGTGCCTGCCGGCATTTGGCCATGTCGACCCGCTGCACGAGCTTCCTTCCCCTGAGCAGGCGCAGCAGCTCCTCGAACGAGGACCCGTGCCAGCGCGAGTCGGCATGCACCTCGATGTACACCCGCTCCCCCTTCACCCCTACCTTGATTGGCTCCCGCACGATGGCCACTTTCGTGCCGACCCTCACCTGCCCGAAGAGCCTCGGAATATCCTCGGGATAAAGACGAATGCAGCCATGGCTCACTTCTCGCCCCACCCCCCACGGCTTGTTGGTGCCGTGGATCATGACACCGTCGGGGGAAATCCGCAGCGCATGGGAACCCAGGGGATTATCGGGTCCCGGCGGCACGACAGCGGGGAGCTCCGGTTTCTCCTGGCGAATGGAGAGGGGAACGTGCCAGGAGGGCGCGGTAATCTTCTGGAGGATGCCGAAAGTCCCAAGCGGCGTTTCGCTTCCCTCCGACCCGATCCCGATGGGGAAGGTGGAGAGGAGCTTTCCTCCCCCCGCCGGAAACGTGCGATAGACACGCATTTCCGAAAGATTCACCACCATCTCCGACGTCTTGAGGGCGGCGGGCACGACCCACCCCTGGGGAATGACTACCTGTGCGTCATTGCCCGGGACGAAGGGGTCGAGGGCGGGGTTGGCCTGCGCAATCTCGTTGTACCCCAGGTCGAAGCGCCGGGCGATCTCGATGAGGGATTCATCACCATGCACCCGGTAGGACTTGATCGTGCCCACCACCTCGTCGTCCGAATAGACGCCGGCTGTGGCGGCATGGCAACCGAGAGCACAGAAAAAGGCGATAATACAGAATATGCTACGGCTCAATGGGCTTCACTCCAGGTCCGTCCGAAATTGAGGTCCACCTTGAGGGGGACCTTGAGCTCCACGGCGTGTTCCATCTCGTGACGCACGAGTTGCTCCATGGCAAGTTTCTCCCCTTCCGGCACCTCGAAGACGAGTTCGTCGTGCACCTGCATGATGAGGCGGCTCGCGAGCCCTTCCCGGCGCATGCGCGCCACCACCTTCACCATCGCCTCCTTGATAATGTCGGCTGCCGACCCCTGGATCGGGTAGTTGACGGCGTTTCGCTGGGCAAAGGCGCGAATGTTGCCGTTGGAACTCGCGATATCGGGGATGGGAAGCCGGCGCCCGAGGATGGTGGTGACGTACCCCTTTTCCCCGGCGGAGCGCACGCACCCCTCCAGGAATGCCTGTGCCCCGCTGTGGCGCTCGAAATAGTTGTCGATGAAGTCGCGGGCCACCTTCTGCGACACCCCGAGCTGCTTGGCGAGACTGAAGGCGCCCTGACCGTAGATGACCCCGAAGTTGATGGTCTTGGCCTGGCGCCGCATCTCGGCGGTGACCATCTCGGGGAAAAGCCCGAAGACCTCGCTTGCCGTGCGGGTGTGGATGTCCTCGTCGCGGGCGAAGGCGTCGCAGAAAACCCGGTCCTCCGAGAGGTGGGCAAGGACGCGGAGCTCGATCGGGGAATAGTCGGCGGAGAGGAGGACGCTCCCTTCAGGCGCCACGAAGGCGCGGCGGATGTTTCTCCCCTCCTCGGTGCGCACCGGAATGTTCTGCAGATTGGGCTCGGAGGAGGAGAGGCGCCCCGTGTTGGTCACCGCCTGGTTGTAGGAGGTATGCACCCGACCGGTGCGCGGCGAGACGAGCCTGGGGAGGGCATCGGTGTAGGTCGACTTGAGCTTGGCAACGCTTCGGTACTGGAGGATGAGGCGGGCGATCTCGTAATCTGCCGCCAGCCGCTCCAGCTCGTCCACATTGGTGGAAAGCCCCGTCTTCCCCTTCGTCTTCTTGCCGGCGGGAAGGCCCATGCGAACGAAGAGAACTTCTCCCAGTTGCTTGGGAGAGTTGATGTTGAATGCTCCCCCGGCGAGCTCATATATCTCCTGCTCCAGGCCGGAGAGTTGCTCGCCGAAGGACGAGGAAAGCGCGGCCAGGAGGTCGAGATCGAGCATGACGCCGGCAAGTTCCATCTCGGCGAGGATCGGTACGAGCGGCATCTCCAACCGGAAGTAAAGCTCTTCCATCTGCGCTTCGGCAAGCTTCGGCAGGAAAAAGCGCTGAAGGAGGAAGGTGGCGTCGGCGTCCTCGCACGAGTAGGTGGAGGCCTTCTCCACCGGCACTTGGGCGAAGTTCACCTGCTCCTTCCCCTGCCCCGTCACCTCGGCGTATGAAATCATCTTGTGGTCGAGGAACTCGACGGCGAGGGTATCGAGGCCGTGGCTGGAGCGGGCCGGGTTGAGAAGGTAGGAGGCAACCATGGTGTCGCACCACACGCCCGCCATGGTGATGCCGGCGCTCCTCAGCACCTGGTAGTCGTACTTGATGTTCTGGCCGATTTTGCGCTTGTCCGGGTCGGTGAGGAGGGGTTCCAGGGACGCCAGCACTTGGTCCCGGCCGAGCTGGGACGGGGCGCCCGGATAGCTGTGCCCGACCGGAATGTACCAGGCCTCATGCTCGGAGAAGCTCACGGAAATGCCGACGATCTCCGCCTCGATGGGGTTGAGGCTCGTCGTTTCCAGGTCGAAGGCGAAGGCGTCGGCAGCATCAAGCTTCTCCAGGAGGAGGGCAAAATCGTCTGCCGCGAGCACGGTCAGGTACTTCTCGCTCGACAGGGTCGCTTCGCTCGTCAGCTCCTTCATGAGGGTGGTGAAGCCATACTCCTTGAAAAGCCGGCCGAGCTCCTGATTGTCGGGACGCCCGAGGGCCATGGCGTCGAAACTCCAGTCAAGGGGCACGCGGGAGTCGACGGTGGCAAGCCGGCGCGAGAGGCGGGCCTGCTCGGAAAACTCGCGCAGCCGTTCGCCGGTCTTCCCCTTCACCTCGTTCGCCCTCTCCAGGAGGGTGTCAAGGGAGCCGAACTCATGGATGAGCTTCATGGCGGTCTTCTCACCGATCCCCGGAACCCCGGGGATATTGTCGGAGGTGTCGCCGGCAAGGCCCAGAATGTCGATCACCCGGTCGGGGGTAACGCCGAAGCGCTCGGCCACCTCGGGAATGCCGCTCGCCTTGTCCTTCATGGTGTCCAGCAGGGTGACGTTGTCGCTCACGACCTGCATGAGGTCCTTGTCGCCGGTCACCACCACGACCGCCATCCCCCGCGCCTCGCAATCCCGCGCGATGGTGGCAATGATGTCGTCGGCCTCGTAGCCGGCAAGCTCCAAGGCCGGGATATTGAAGGCGCGCACCATCTCCTTGATGGGAGCAATCTGTGGGACGAGATCCTCGGGCATGGCGGAACGATTCGCTTTGTAGTCGGGGTAGAGCGCGGTACGGAAGGTTTCCCGTCCCACGTCGAACACGACGGCCACGTGGTCGGGCTTTCTCTCCTTCAGCACCTTGAGAAGCATCTGGGTGAAACCGTAGAGGGCATTCGTCGGAAAACCCTTGGGAGAGGAAAGGTGGCGGATGGCGTAGTAGGCCCGGTAAATGTAGGACGAGCCGTCAATCAGGTAGAGAGTGGGACGGTCAGCCATTCACTCCCCCTCCTGCGTGAAGAGCACGAACGCCATGGCCGGCCGCTTGCTCGACTCGCGCATGGCGAACTGCATCCCCTCGAAATGCCACCCCTTGGCGCTCCATTCGTTCAGAGCCTCCTCGATGGTGTCCTCGGTGACCGACGACACTTCGACGACTTTGTATTTCAACACGTGCGACCTCACAATGTTTTTTCGGCATAGTAGCCCATAAGCGGGCGACGTTCAAGGGGAAAGGGGTGCTCCCAAAACGGAGCATTTGCATCCGAAAACAAATCTGCTACTCTATCTAACACCAAACGCGAAAGGAGGTGGCGAGCTTCCGGAAAGGGTATTTTTTTCGGCCGTGGACAGTATCACTAACATGTTTGCGAGGAAACCATATGCCAAAAAAGGAAGAGGAAATCATTGAGCAGTTGGCCGAAGAGACCGAACTTGCCCTGACAGTCGATTACGACAAGAGGGACTTGAAGGAGCGACGCTCCCAGACCAAGCAAGCCCTTTATGACGGATCGAAAAAATTGAAACATCAGGTGCCGAAAGGCAAACGTATATGACGCGACGTCCGTGACGTTCGCGACGACACGAATATCTTGGGGGGAGAAGGCCTTGGGCCTTCTCCCCCTTGACTTTCCGGCCTCAATCCCTATATTTAAATGTGGAAAACGCACCAACGGAAGGAGAGGCAATGGCGATCGTCAAGTACAACCCGATCAGGGACCTGCGCACCATGCAGGAGCAGATGAACCGGCTCCTCGATCTCGCCTGGAGCAAGGAAGCGGGAGAAGAGCTGAGGGAGGGGGTCTGGCAGCCGGCGGTGGACATCTACGAAGAGGAGAATTCAGTGGTTATCAAGGCTGAGCTCCCCGACATCGACCAGAAGGACATCGAGGTACGAATAGAGAACAATACGCTCACGCTGCGCGGCGAGCGCAAGCTCGACCAGTCGGTGAGGAAAGAGAACTATCACCGGATCGAGCGTTACTACGGCCCCTTCCAGCGCAGCTTCGTACTGCCGCAGACGATCGATCAGGACAGGATCAATGCGGTCTGTGAACGGGGGGTGCTGACCATCACCCTGCCGAAGAGGGACGAAGAAAAACCTCGTCAGATAACGGTGGAAGTAAAATAACCAAGCCAAGGGCTGGAGACCGGCTCCAGCCCTCAACCGGCTTCGTTCATGCTTCCCGTCCGGTACCCCTGCAGGTCAAGTGCCACATAGGTGAAGCCTTTCCCCCTGAAGAAAGCCACCACTTCCCGCCGCAGCTCCTGATCGAGGAGTCGCGTCAGTTCGTCCTCGGCCAGCTCGATGCGGGCCGTCTCCCCGTGGTAGCGCACCCGGTAGACGCGAAAACCTTTCCCCTTCAGAAACTCCTCACATGCCTCCACCATGGCCAGTCGCGGCGGCGTGATCTCGACGCCGTACGGAAACCGGCTGGAGAGGCAGGCGTATGCCTGCTTGTTCCACGTGGGGAGCCCCAGCTCGCGGGAGAGTGCGCGGATATCCTCCTTGGCCAGGCCGGCCTCGAGAAGAGGACTGCGCACTCGCAGCTCGCCAGCAGCTTTCCGCCCCGGCCGGTAATCGCCGAGATCGTCGGTATTGCTTCCGTCGGCAATCCAGGTAAATCCCAGTTCCGCGGCCCTGTTGGCGCAAATCTGGAAGAGCTCCTTCTTGCAGTGGTAGCAGCGGTCCTTGGGGTTGGCGGCAAAACCGGGTATCTCCAGTTCGTTGGATTCCACGACGATCTGCTCTGCCCC
>DATDMX010000099.1:0-5070 GCA_036518575.1 Geobacteraceae bacterium
GATGATCCAGGTCCGTCAGAGAAATATGGAATCATCCCTTTTGCAGTGATTGATAATAACGAAATGCAAACTGACCTGATTGTGCAGCCTACACGGACGAGGTTTTATGGGCATGTTGGTTACCGTTTTATCTTTGGAGGATTTCTGTGGGCTTTCTTTGTTTCTAATCAGACCGCGCCATCAGAGGTAAAACCACTTTTACTTCGAGAAGATAATACATTGTGCATTTTAAAAGGCGATTTCAGAACGTGCGGGATAATCCGTGATTTTGCTCTCAAACTCAAACAAATGGGGCGAATTTGACAAGTTTCAACATGCCACTTCACCTGATCGCTTCGCGCCAGGGGAGCGGCAACCCGTTGCCAGGAAAAAGGCAGTCTGAGGTAAGGCCGTTAAATTTCAAGAAAAGGAAAAACGATGATGCGTTTATTGGTTGCCATGTTTGCAGCGTTGCTTGCGTTCCCTCTCCTCATTCATGCGGAGATGTATCGATGGGTCGACGATAACGGCGTCGTGACGTTTAAAGACACCCCTCCGCCGGCATCGAAAAAGAAGAAGAAAAAGGTTAAAACGTACACCGATGCCGATTTCGACCCTGCGCCGACTCAGCAACCGGCCGCCGAGACCCGTCCGCGCAAGACCGCCGCTGTCCCTCCGGAAAAGCAGACCCCGCCGAAGCAGCAGTTCAACGGCACCGTTGAATTGTACGTCACCTCCTGGTGCGGCTACTGTAAAAGGGCCCGTGCCTACCTGGATAGTAAGGGAGTCCGATACGTCGCCTATGACATCGAAAAAGACCCCGCCGCTAAACAGCGACACAAGGAGTTGGGAGGGAACGGGGTGCCCCTCATCATCATTGGCTCCAACAAGATCTCGGGCTTTTCCGCACAGGCGATAGACCATTATCTGGGAAGTGCAATGTAAGGGCGGATCTGGTTGCGAATTCTGTCCACTATCAAGGGTGAGAATTGCCGCCCTCAAGGTGGCGGCAGTCGGTCGCCGCGATCAGGCAACGCTTGCCGCTGCGCCCATGCCGTTAAAAGCGAAAAGCTGCTGTTTCCTCCGGCCTGCCAGTCTTTTGACGTTAGAAGAGATCATGTGGTGTTCCAGTTCGCCTCGCTCACGTCTGAAATAGTACGACCGGCCCTACATGACTTGCCTGCAATGTGGCTTTGATGGCCGGCGCATTGGCCATCATCGACGTCACGCTTGAAAGCTATGATGAGACCGCCGCAACCGCCTGCCTTGGCACATTACTGGCAGAGTTTCCCCTGTGCTTCGGGGCGGAGACAAGGTACTCGACAACGAGCAGCACGCTTCGCCCCTGGCAACGACATCAGTTCATTCGAGGAGACCTGCATGACCTCTAACCTCTCCCTCGCCGACGTCCCCAACGGCCTGAAACGAAGGCAACGCAAGCTGTGCCTGCCGGGATTCTTCCTCCTTCTTACCCTGGCCGCGCCGGCATGGGGCGGAACTGGCCCTGCCCCGGCATCCGCGGAGTCGTCCGACCTGACCGACATGAGCCTGGAAGCACTCATGGACATCAACGTGACCTCGGTGTCCAGGAAGTCGCAGAAGCTTGCCAATGCGGCGGCAGCGGTATTCGTCATCACCCAGGAGGACATCAAGCGCTCGGGCGTGACCACCATCGCCGATGCGCTGCGCCTGGCGCCGGGGGTGGAGGTGGCACGGATGGACTCCAGCAAGTGGGCCGTCTCGATCCGCGGTTTCAACGGCCGCTACGCAAATAAGCTCCTGGTCCTCATGGACGGCCGCAGCCTCTATACGCCGTTTTTTTCCGGCGTCTACTGGGAGGTACAGGATACCCCCCTGGAGGACATCGAGCGAATCGAGGTGATCCGCGGACCCGGGGCTGTCCTGTGGGGTGCCAACGCGGTGAACGGTGTGATCAACATCACCACCAAACGGGCCGACAGCACGCTCGGAGGGTTTGTGAGCGCCGGCGGCGGCACGAGGGAGCGGGGCTTCGGTACGGCCCGCTATGGTTTCGTGCTCGGCGAGGCGACCGATCTTAGGCTGTACGCGAAGTACAACAACCGCGACAGCGGTGTGGACGCTGCCGGCAATGCCACTCACGACGATTGGAACATCACCCGCGGTGGGTTCCGCCTCGATTCTCACCCCACGGAGGCCGACCAGTTCACCCTGCAGGGGGATTACTACGACGGGAAGCTCGAGGAGACCTACACGCTCTTCCTCCCCCCGACGCTCACTCCCCCGACGGTCGTGGATGTCACGAGCGGGGTGAGCGGCGGCAACCTCATCACCCGCTGGAAGCGGACGTTGTCCGAGAAGTCTTCGCTCTCGCTCCAGGTTTACTTCGACCATTACGAACGGCAGATGTTCATCACCGCCGAAAAACGAAACTCCGTCGACCTGGATTTCCAGCACCGTTTTTCCCTCTGGGGTTTCCAGGACGTCATCTGGGGCGCGGGCTACCGCTACAGCCAGGACGAGTTCGACAATACCTTTACCGCTTCGTTTACCCCACCCAGCAGGGATGAGCATCTCTACAGCGCCTTCCTCCATGACGAAATCACGCTCGTGCCGGAGCGGCTGGCGCTCATCCTCGGCACGAGGGTCGAGCGGAAGGACTACTCGGGGTTCGAGGTCCAGCCCAACGGGCGCCTCCTCTGGACCCCCACCCCCCGCCAGACGGTCTGGGCCGCCGTCTCCCGGGCGGTGCGCACGCCGTCGCGGGCCGAACAGACCATTCAGTACCGCCAGGGCGCCGTCCTCGTGGACGCCGGCGGCGGCCAGCAGATCCCGCTCGTTGCCAGGGTCACGGGTTCGCGCAGCTACAGGTCGGAGGACCTCCTGGCCTACGAGCTCGGCTACCGCTGTGAGCCCCACCCCCGCATCTCCTTCGACATCGCCGCGTTCTACAATATCTATAAGCATTTGAGGACGCTCACCACCGGGGCGCTCATCCCCCCCTCCGCGACCGAGCCCTTCGCGACTCAGCCCGCTTTCACGAGTAACGACATGAATGCCCACACGGTGGGCGTGGAGCTCTCCAGCACCTGGCGGCCCTATGACTGGTGGCGCCTCCAGGCCACGTACAGCTATCTCAACATCGCCGCCCACCTGGATACGCCCGACCCGACCATCTTCAACGTCACCGAGAGGGGAAACGCCTCGGGCGATAGTCCTCGTCACCAGTTTTCGCTCCGGTCGGGGGTCGACGTGGGCCGGGAGGTGACCTTCGACCTGTGGCTGCGCGGGGTTGACCGGCTGGAGTTCGTCGACCTCACGTCGATTCCCGGCTATATCACCCTCGACACGCGCCTCGCCTGGAAGCCCCGCCCGGATCTGGAGATAGCCCTCGTGGGGCAGAACCTCCTCCACGAGCACAACCAGGAATTCTTCCCGGAACTGATCAATACCGTCTCTTCCCACGTGGAGCGCGGTTTTTACGGCAAAATCACCTGGGCGTTCCGCTAGCCCCGATAGAGCAGAGATCTTCGAGCATTGGCATGACGATTGACGAAAAACCCCGGACCGTGCAGCGACCGGCAAGGGATGGCTCCCTTGGACGGCACACCTGCGCCCTCCGGTGGGGCATGGCACTTCTGGCAGCTCTCGCCTCCCTCTGTATCGTCCCCGGCGGCCGCCTCCACGCCTCCCCCCCGAGCGCCTTCCAGGTCGAGACGGCCATGATCTACAACATGACGCGCTACGTCGACTGGCCCGAGGAGTCGTTTCCCGCCGCTAACGCCCCGTTCACCATCTGCGTCCTGGGGAAGGGGGAGCTTGCGGCCGCAGTCGCGGCCCTGCAGGGGAAGACGATCAAGGGGAGGCCGGTGGTGGTGCGGCAGATCGTGCAGGTGGGGGAAAAGGAGGCGTGCCAGATCGCGGTTATCGACAAGTCCGAACGCAGGCGCTTGCGGTCCCTGCTGAAGCAGCTCAGCCGCAATGGTGTCCTCACCGTGAGCGACGCTCCCCGTTTCGCCGCGGCCGGGGGGGCGGTCGGCTTCGTGGAGCTCGACGGCAGGGTCACCTTCGAGATCAATCCTGAAGCCGGGCGGCAGAGCCGGGTCAGGATCAGTTCGCAACTTTTGAAGCTGGCCCACATCGTGAGGGAAGGCGAATGACGGAGGGGCGGACCACAGAGCGCCGGCGGGTGCCGCGGCTTCCGTTTGCGCGCAAGATCGCGACGAAGATCACCATGCTCGTCATGGCCGTCTGCGTCTTTGCCCTGGCGCTTTCGTTTCTCGGCGTGATCGTGATCGAGGCCGTGCACGCGCGGGCCGAGCTCCTGTCAAAAGAGAGCGCCCTGGCCGACACCATCGCGTTCAACGTGGCGCCGGCCGTCATCTTCGATGATCCCATGGCTGCCACCACGACCCTGGCGAGCCTCCAGGCGGACCCCCAGATCAGGAGCGCCTATCTCGTCACCACGGACGACCGGGTTTTCGCCCGCTATGCCCGCACAGCCCCCGGCGACCCCCGCTTCGGTCCGAAGGCCGATGTCCGGCGGACCATCGACGAGATGCGTCAGGACTCCACGGCCATCTGGCGCTGGGGAGACGACCTGGAGGTGGTGCGGCCCGTCACGAGCGACGGCACCGAGATCGGCCAGATCGTGGTCATCTCCGACGTGGGGATCATCCATCGCAAACTCAGCCTCATTCTCTGCGGATTCATGGCCATCATGGTGGGGGCGGTCCTCGTCGCCTGGCTTCTCGCCTCGCGCATGCAGCACCTGGTCTCCGCGCCGCTCCTGCACCTGAGCGATATCATGCGGCAGGTCTCCCGCACGAAGGAGTATTCCCTGCGGGCGGAGGTGGCCGATAACGACGAGATCGGCGAGCTCATCACCGGCTTCAACACCATGCTCGAACAGGTGGAGGCCCGCGACGCACGGCTTGCCGCCTACCGGGAGGAGTTGGAGCGGGCGGTGGCGCTGCGCACCCTGGAGCTCAGCGAGACCAACCGCAAGCTTCACGAAACGGTGGACGAGTTGAGCCTCGCCAAAAAGAGCGCCGAGGATGCAAGCCGGGCGAAATCCCTCTTTCTCGCCAACATGAGCCATGAGATCAGGAC
>DATDMX010000100.1:0-3843 GCA_036518575.1 Geobacteraceae bacterium
GTAATTTTGCCGTCGAGGGTAAAGGGGGAACTGCCGAATGTGCCCGACATCCGATGGAGGCTGAAGTCCTTCCCCCGCAGTTCAAGTTCCCCCTTTATGTTGGTGAAGGCAGGAATTGACCGGCCGTAATTCACTATTCCCTTTTCGACTTTGCCGAAGATGGAAAGGACATTGTAGTTGTCGCCGCGCTCCATATAAACGATCTGGCTCACGCGCCCATCGAGCTTGCCGTCGTCGAGCTTGTAGGTCCCCCCCTTGATATGCTGCTCGATGAAATCGGCCGTGCCTTTGACGATGATTCCGTAGGGGATGTACCCTCCGAACTCCTCGAGGCGGAAGCGGGAGGTGGTTGCCTGGGCGGTGATGCGGGGGTCTCCCGAGTGAATATCCCTGATGGCGCAGCTCCCCTTGACCGCCAGATTGTCGACGCCGAGATCAAGGGATTTCACCAGCACATCCTGCGGGGTGAGCTCCATGTCGTATTTGAAGTGGAGGTCCCGGGGAGTCAGGACAGCGTGAAATATCTGGGGATAATCGAAGCGCAGGCCGCTCATCTTGACCGTTCCCCTGGAGACGAAGGCCGTCAGTTTCCCTTTCAGGGAAGTGTCGACTTCGAGCCGGCCCGTGATCTGCCGAAAGGGTACGTAGCGGTTGTAGTAGGGCCAGAAATGGCCTGTGTCGATATCTTTGAGGAAAAGCTTGAGGTTAGCTGTACTGTCCAGGAGAGGCTTCCCTGGTGCTGACGTCTTGACGGAGCCCGAGAGGGTTATGACCCCCTTCTTCCCGTCAGAGGCCAGGAAAGCTGAAAGCTTGATATCGCTGTTCCTTCCTCTTTTCAGGTGGTCAATGGACAGATCTGTTTCTTCAACGGACGTGGTCACTGTCTCGGGAGCTATCGCCTGGTCGGTGAAGCGGACGACACCCTTGCGCAACTGTATCCCCCGCACTTGGAGCGGTGTCCCTTCCTTCTTTCCTTCGAGGAGATCGCTGATGTTGAAGGTCCCGTCGTGGTAGCGGAAAAGATTGACCACCGGTTTTTCGAGGATGAGGTCGCGAATCACCACCTTCTTTTCCAGCAAAGGGAAAATGGCGATTTTGAAGGTGAGTTTATCGGCGGTGACAAAGTCAGTGAGGGTGTCTTTCTCCTTGACGACCACCTTGGTAAAGGTGAACTCCGGACCGAAGCGAAGCGAAAAGTCTCCTTTGTCGTAGAGCACCTTGCGGCCAAGGGACTCCTCCAGCTGGGTCAGGAGCTCGTTCTTGTAGCTGTCCAGGTGGAGGAGTTTACTGACGAGAACAAGTCCTCCCGCCCCCAGTACAAGGAGGGCAGTGACGAGCGAGACGATGAGAAGCCATTTTCTTGAAGAACGTTCCATAGGTTCTATTGTAGTTCCTTTTCCGCGGAGGGCAAAACGTGAGTTCGGGCAGTATACTCCCTTGACGTTACAGCGGCAAGCTCCTCTTCATGACCCGGCGCCACGCCCGTGTCGCAGGGTGAGGAGGTAGGGGCTTTTGTCATTGACATTTCCCCTGTTACGTGTCAGTTATGCGACGTACGTCCCACTTGCCATTTCACCCGAAAAGGATAGGTTGTGAAGGTTTTGTTTGTCCATCCCCGCGGCAAAAACTGGCTCGGGGAAATGAAAGATATCAGTTCCATCTTCAACATCATGCCCCCCCACGGGGTGATGAGCATTGCCGCCTATCTCGAACAGCGGGGTATGGAGGCTTCCATCCTCGACTGTTACGCCAGACCACTTCCCCACGACGAAATCGTCGCCGAAATAGTCAGACAATCACCCGACGTTGTGGGATTTTCGTGCACCACGTCATCCTTCCTGGAAGGATACGAAATTGCCGAACGCCTCAGGGAGCGCCTTCCTCGGGCAAAAATCGTTTTCGGCGGTGCCCATGCCTGCTCGGTGGGAGTCACCCTTCTCGACCGGTTTCCGGCCATCGATTTTCTCGTTATCGGCGAAGGCGAGCAGAGCTTCTACGAGCTTCTCTCGGCCGGCTTCAGCCATCCGGAGACCATCCCGGGCATCGGTCATCGCAAGGACGGCAAGGGAGAGCTATCGATGGTTCGGCACAACATCGAAGACCTCGACTCTCTTCCTTTTCCCGCATACCATCGACTGACGGGCTTTCCGCAACGCTATAACCTCCCGCTCTTCAGTTATCCCCGATTCCCCAATACGAGCATCATTTCGAGTCGTGGCTGTCCCTACCAGTGCAGCTACTGCGACCGGTCAGTGTTTAGCCGCGGTTTCCGCTTCAACTCGCCTGAGTACATCATGGAGCACCTCCACTTTCTTCATCGCGATTTCGGCATCAGGCACGTCTTCTTCTACGATGACCTCTTCACCTTTGACCGGAGCAGGGTGGAGCGTCTGTGCGAGCTCATGGAGCAGAAGCGCTTGCCGGTGACCTACAATTGCATCGCGCGGCTGGAACATGTGGATAAGGAGCTGGTTGCGCTCCTGAAACGTTCCGGTTGCTGGCAGGTGAACTTCGGTATCGAATCGGGCGACCCGGATGTGGTGAAGAAACATCGCAAGTTTTATGGCCTCGACGAGGTGGGCCGAAAGCTGCAGATGGTAAAAGACGCCGACTTGAGGGTAAAAGGGCTTTTCATGATCGGTTTGCCGGGCGAATCGGAGGAGACCATCCGGCGCACCATCGACTACGCTTTGACCCTTCCTCTCGACGAGATCAATGTCACCAAGTTCACTCCGTTCCCGGGAGCGCCGGTATACGCGAGCATCCGGGAGCATGGCGAGTTCACCGAGGATTGGCCCGCCATGAACTGTCTGAATTTTGTCTTTGTCCCGCGCGGCATGACGAAGGAGCAGTTGGAAAACCTCTACAACGAATTCATCCGCAGATTCTACCGGCGACACCGGATTCATCTGGGATACGCCAAAATGCTTTGGAAATCTCCCCACAGCGTGCTGCACTTCCTGCGCAATCTCCCGGAAATCCTGAAATTCGAGCGTGAGCAGAAATGGTGAGGCTCGGGATCTGGCCGGTCATACTCGTTCTTACGCTGGCCGCACGGGCATGTTTTGCCGCCGATGCCGCGGTTACTCACGCGTCGGGAGAATGGACGTTTCTCACCGGCTATGGCATTACCCATCGCGGTTTCGGTGCGACCCGCACCCAGGTGCAAACGGCCGATGCTATCCTGCGCTACGGCTATTTCCTCTCGGATGAAGCAGGCACAGGGTGGTACAAGGGAAGACACGAGCTTTTCCTGGAGCTCCCCGTTCACTTGGCGGTCGATCCGAGGACACGGGTGATGAGCGGAGGCTATGTCCTCGGGAGCTGGAAGTTCACCAGTCTGGAAGACCTTTTTCCCTACCTGTTTGCGGGTGGCGGGGTCCTCTATGTTGACCTCGGCTTGCCCACCATGGGAACCCGCCTCGACTTCTCCTATCAGGGGGGATGTGGGGTTCAGTATCTTTTCCGCAAGGATACCGCCCTCATTGCCGAATACCGCTACCATCACGTCTCAAATGCCGGCACTGCCGAGCCCAATGAGCCCCTCAACTCCAGCAAGATTCTTTTCGGGGTGTCTTTTTTTCACTGACATCATTCTTTCTGTCTGCCAACGACAAAGGCCCGGCGCACAAGCGCCGGGCCTTTGTCGTTGGCATGAAAGCCGGTCGGTTACTGGTAGATTTCGGCGCTCTTCAGGAACGTGCCCCCCTGGTTTCCGCCGGTAACGAGTATCCTGCCGTTTGCCAGGAGCGTTGCCGTATGATTGGCGCGGCTTACGTTCATGGCTCCGGTCAGTGCGAAGGTCTTTGTGCCAGGAGAATAGAGTTCCGCAGATGCAAGGAA
>DATDMX010000101.1:0-2662 GCA_036518575.1 Geobacteraceae bacterium
TGAAGGAGAATTGCGACAAGTGCCACAAATAGGGACAGGGAGTGCACAGGTGTGCCCCACGCCGGGGCACGCCGTGCCTTGTCACGGGGGAACTCGCCATGTTCAACAGCCTGACAGCACGAGCCATCGTTCCCATAGCCATCTCCGTCACCGGCTTTGTCGTCGTCTGCTGCATTCTGCTCTACTCGGTCATGAAATCCGATCTCTCGGACGATGCGGCCGAATATGAGAACCGCCTGGCAGACACCGTCATCCGCTCGGCGCGCCATGCCATGCTCAAGTCCGACCGGGAAACGCTGCATAACATCATCGACAATATCGGCGTCCAGGAAGGTATCGAGCACGTCAGAATCTTCAACAAGAAGGGCCTCATCATGTTCTCCCGCAACGAGGGAGAGCTTCACCGCTTCGTCGACAAGAAGTTCGCCGGTTGCATCGGCTGTCACCGGGGTGAGATCCCCACGACCACCCTCGGCACCATGGAAAAGGCGCGCCGCTTCGTGAACGAAAAGGGGACGAAAGTCCTCGCCATTACCGCCCCCATTTACAACGAGAAGGCCTGTTTCACGGCCCCCTGCCACTTCCACGATCCGGCCCAGAAGATTCTCGGCACGCTCGATATCGGGGTTTCCACGGCCCACCTCGACAAGACCCTGGCGCTCATGCGCTTCCGGATGATCGTCTTCAGCGCCATGGTGCTTCTCCTCACCATCGGTGGGGTGAGCGCCCTGCTCCACCGCACGATCTTCCTGCCGCTACGGGAAATTAAGAATTTTACATCTAGAGCGAACCGTGGTAATCTTTCCGGCAGACTTACGGGCATTTCCGGGGAACTGGCCGAACTGGCAGGCGACGTCCACCTCCTCGCCGTGCGGCTCGATCAGACGGAACGCAAGCTTTCAGAGCTGCAATCCACCGAGGAACTGTCCGCAGAACCGGTTGCCGAGGAAGAAGCGTGATGTCGCCCCGTTCCCCCTCGCGGACAGCCGATGGCGGAGCGATCGCACCCATGGAGAACCAGCCGAGCCATTCGCGGGAACCCCAGCCGTCGGCGACCACCGAGGGGCCAGGCGGGCGCGATGCGCGAACCGACATCGAAGACCGGATTCGCCAGCTGAGGTCGCGCTCCAGCCGAGGCCTCGTCACCATCGCCGTTTTCCTCGCCGCCAGCATCATCGCCGTAAAGACCTTCAGCTTGTTCCAGGCCATACCTGATCGCGTCCGCATCATCCTTGGCACCCCTCCTTCCGCAACCATGATCGGTGCCGCCCTCATTGTCTACAGTTTTTCAGCCATCCTCACGACGCTCTCCCGCATGACCACCGGCTCCGGAAGCTACGGTGGCTTCACCCACGTGGCGTTCCTTGCCGCCTTCTACGCGTTCTACTTCTTCTCGGGGAGCCTTCCCGAAAACTTCTGGGCCGTCTTTGCCGCGGGGGTAACCATTCTCGGCCTCGAAGCCTATCACATCTGGACCTGGAGTCAGGAAGAGATCAGACGCCAGCAGGAGGGTGAGGGCGCACAGGAAAGCGACGACCTCTGAGGGTACGTCCCATTCCCTTTAGCTTCGGCGGGTGAAAACAATGAGAGTTGCCGGCAGGTCGCCGGCGAGCGGCTCGCGGGCAGTTTCCGCGAACTCGGGGGGAATGGGGGGGAAGAAGGTGTCGCCGGCAATCTCGCCCTGGATCACGGTGAGGTAGATGCGGGTGGTGATGGGGAGCGCCTCCCGGTAGAGGACTTCGCCACCGCAGATGAAAACTTCGTCTTCGCCCGTGCACGCTGCCAAGGCGGCTGCCAATGTGGGGAAGACGAGGCAGCCGGGGGCCGTATAGCCGGCAGTGCCCGATACGACCAGGGTTCTTCGACCGGGAAGCGCCCTGCCGATGGATTCGAAGGTGCGGCGCCCCATGATGAGCGTATGCCCCATGGTGAGGTCGCGGAAGCGGTGCCGGTCGGCGGGGAGATCCCACGGGATGGCACCCTTCCTCCCGATCACACGGTTTTCCGCCATGGCGGCGATGATGGAGATAATCACAGCCGTCATCTGAGGGTGACCACCGTCACCCCCTCCCCTCCCTCGTAGTCCTCCCCGCCGCGAAACTCGGCCACGAGCGGATGGCCGGCGAGGTAGTCGCGGATTCCCCGCCGCAGCGCCCCCGTCCCCTTGCCGTGGACGACCCGCAGGGTACCGGTCCCGGTAAGCGACGCGTGGTCCAGGAACTTCTCCAGGCGTTGGACGGCCTCCTCGACCCTAAGACCAATGAGGTTGATGCTTTCCGAGCTTTCCTCCACCTGAGCCTCCCGCCGCCCCCGCTCTCGCGGTGCAGCCGCCTTCCCGCGGGGGGGGGCAAGGGCGGCAAAGGGGACCTCGAACTCCAGCTGCCCTGCCCTGACGCGCAGCCGCTCGTGTCTCGCATCGACGGCCACGACCGAGGCATCGTAGCCGAGGGTGGTGACGAACACCCGGTCGCCCGGAGCAAGCTTCTCCAGGACGAGCGTCTCGCCCGGACGCAGCGCGGCGAGCCCCGCCTCGACTTTAGCCTCGGCCGCGGCAACCTTTTCCCGCGCCTCACGGCTCTTGGAAAGCCGTGCCTCCTCCAGGATGGCATTCACTTCCCGTCGCACCCCTTGCACGATCTCCTTCGCTTCGAGAAGGGCCTTT
>DATDMX010000102.1:0-6564 GCA_036518575.1 Geobacteraceae bacterium
ATATATTTCTTGCATGGAAAATATCGCCCTCGTCTTTCAGTCACTGGCGGAAGAAATCCGCCTCCGCATCCTTGCACTCCTCCTCGAAGAGCAGGAGCTCTGCGTCTGCGACCTCATGGCTGTCCTTCAGCTTCCCCAGTCCACCGTCTCCCGGCACCTCTCCCATCTGAAAAACGCGGGGTGGCTCAGCGACCGGCGCGAAGCGGTCTGGGTTCACTATTCCATCGCCAAGCCGCTCGGGCCGCTCCAGCAGTCGCTGTTACCCGTCCTGCGCCACTTCCTCCGCGACGAACCCGTGGCAAAGGCCGACGTGGAGCGGCTGCGCAGCTTCAACTGCGGGAATTCGTGTGCCTGATTGCTCACCACCTACCCATCCGGACAACCGGCTGCAAGGAACACAACCTATGAAGAAGATTCTTTTTCTCTGTACCCACAACTCGTGCCGTTCCCAGATGGCGGAAGGGCTCGTCAACCACGACCTGGGAGACCGCTTCCGGGCATTCTCCGCCGGCACCGAGGCCACCCGGGTCAACCCCCTGGCGGCCCGGGTGCTGGCCGAAGTGGGGATCGACATCTCGCACCACCGCTCCAAGACCATGGACGAGTTCGCCGGGGAAGAGTTCGACTACGTCATCACCCTGTGCAACTCGGCCAACGAGGAGTGCCCCCTTTTCTTCGGCGGCGTCAAACGCGTGCACATGGGCTTCGACGACCCCTCGCGTCTTGCGGGGAGCGACGAGGAGGTCCTGCCCGAGTTTCGCCGGGTGCGGGACGAGCTGCGCCGGCGACTGACCGACTACCTGACAGGAGGACATCATGAGTGACCATATCGGACGCAAACTCTCCTTCCTCGACCGCTGGCTGACGCTGTGGATCTTCGCCGCCATGGCGCTGGGGGTCGGTCTCGGTTATTTCGTCCCTGGCGTGGAGGGCTTCATCAACCGCTTCCAGGTGGGGACCACCAACATCCCCATAGCCGTCGGCCTCATCCTCATGATGTACCCCCCCTTCGCCAAGGTGCGCTACGAGGAGATGCCCGAAGTATTCCGGGACAAGCGGGTGCTCGGCCTCTCGCTCGTCCAGAACTGGCTCATCGGTCCGGTGCTCATGTTCGTGCTCGCCATCGTCTTTCTCCCCGACCGGCCCGAATACATGACGGGGCTCATCATGATCGGGCTCGCCCGCTGCATCGCCATGGTCATTGTCTGGAACGAACTGGCCAAGGGGAGCACCGAATACGCCGCCGGACTCGTGGCCTTCAACAGCATCTTCCAGGTACTTTTTTACAGCGTCTACGCCTGGTTCTTCATCACGGTCCTGCCGCCGAAACTGGGCCTTGCCGGAAGCCTCGTGGACGTGAGCATCCGCCAGATCGCCCAGAGCGTCTTCATCTACCTGGGCATCCCGTGCCTCGCCGGGGCGCTCACGCGCTTCATCGGGGTGAAGACCATGGGTGTGGAGCGCTACCACCGGGAAGTGGTGCCCCGCATCGGCCCCATTACCCTCGTGGCGCTTCTCTTCACCATCGTGGTCATGTTCAGCCTCAAGGGAAACCTCATCGTGCAGCTGCCGCTGGACGTGGTGCGGATCGCCATCCCCATGCTCATCTACTTCGTGGTCATGTTTCTCGTCTCCTTCTGGATGGGAAAACGGCTGGGCGCCGACTACTCCCGGACCACGACCCTGGCGTTCACCGCGGCCAGCAACAACTTCGAGTTGGCCATCGCCGTGGCGGTGGCGGTCTTCGGCCTCAACTCCGGTGCGGCGTTCGCCGCGGTCATCGGGCCCCTCGTGGAAGTGCCGGTCATGATCGGGCTGGTGAATGTGGCATTCTGGTTCCAGCGCAGGGTGTTCGCGTAAAGTGGGAGGGCGTCTGCCGAGCGCCTGTGGGGCACCCGCACGGGTGGCTCGGCTTGAGAAATGAAGGAGATGCTGCCTTGAAAACACTGATGACCGTTGTCCTGCTGCTGGCCGCCGCCACCGCCCGCGCCGAGCTCCCGTCCGCCTCCGAGGCCGCCGTCCGCCAGGCGCTCTCCGCGGGCAGACCGGCAGTCATCGACCTGGGAGCCCGCACCTGCATCCCCTGCAGGAAGATGGCGCCGATCCTCGAGTCCCTGGCCGGAGAATACCGCAACCGGGCGAGCGTCCTCTTCATCGATGTCCATGCGGACCAGGCCGCTGCCGCCAGGTTCAGGGTCCAGATGATCCCCACCCAGATTTTCTTCGACGCCAGGGGCAAGGAAGTCAAACGCCACATCGGCTTCCTGGACAAGGCCGCCATCATCCGCGAACTGAAAGCTGCCGGCCTCAAATGACCTTCCTCGACAACATGGAGCAGATCGTCGCGGCCTACCCGCTCCTCGCCTTCGGCGCGGTGTTCCTGGCCGGCGTCCTCTCGTCCGCCTCCCCCTGCGTGCTCGCCACCATCCCGCTGGTGGTCGGCCTCGTGGGAGGGGCTGCCCATGGCGACCGCCGGAAGGCGTTTCGCTACTCCCTCAGCTTCATCGTGGGCCTGTCGCTCACCTTCACCGCCTTTGGCGCGGCCGCCGGGCTCCTGGGAACCATGTTCGGCACCTTGGGGGGATGGTGGTACGTGACGGCCGGAGTCGTTGCCCTCGTGATGGGTGGGCAGCTTGCCGGGCTCTACAGGATCCCCCTCCCGGTAAAGCGCGAGTTCAAGCCGAAGCGCGGGGGGGTAATCGGCGCGTTTCTCCTCGGCCTTTTCTTCGGTGTGGTGTCATCACCCTGTGCCACGCCGGTTCTCGTGGTACTCCTCACCTTCGTCGCCACGAAGGGGAAGGTGCTCTACGGGGTTTCCCTCCTCTTCTGCTACGCCATAGGTCACTGCCTGCTCATGCTGGCAGCCGGCACGTTCACCGGCTTTGTCGAGGCATTTGTCACGGCCAGAGGGGTCGTCAACGTTTCCACGTGGATCAGACGGCTGAGCGGGGGGATCGTTGCTGCCGTGGGGGTGAGGCTCATGTGGCAGGCATGGTAGAAAGGGCTTCTGCCGTCATGGCGACGGCTGTCTTCTCATTTTCTCAGGAGGAGCACGACCATGACAAGGGAGAGGATGAGGGAGAGGGCCGAGACCGCCATGAAGATGTTCACGCGGGCCTGGAGCGTTTTCCCGATCTCCTCCAGAATCTCGATGTTCCTGCTCTGCTGCTCGATGATCTCTTCCTGCTTGACGAGGGCGTCTTCCAGCTCCCGGATACGCTCTGCCGGTTCGTCGACAGGGACCGCGGCAGCGTCCTCCGCCACAGGTGTCATCTGCAGCCGCTCCTTGAGCTTTCTCAAGAAATCCGGGCCATGCTGCAGCGCCATGTCCGCCACCTGCCCCCAGGGAATATGCTTTGCGGCCGCCGTCAAAACCGTCGAAATACCCATCACTCGCACTCCTTCTCAGGTAAAGTCAACTAACTCCACGAAATAGCGGTAAAGGATCACCGGTCACACCTTCTTTACGTATTCCGATTTCAGCTGCATCGCACCGAAGCCGTCGATCTTGCAGTCAATATCATGGTCCCCCGCGACGAGCCGAATATTCTTCACCTTGGTCCCGACCTTGACCGACGATGATGCCCCCTTCACTTTCAGGTCCTTGATAACGGTGATCGTGTCGCCGTTACTGAGGAGAGTCCCGTAGGCGTCCCTCACGACAAGATCCGCGACAGCCTCTGCTGCCGCCTGTTCCCACTCGTGGGCGCATTCCGGGCACACGTACATGGCACCGTCTTCGTAGGTGTATTCCGAGCTGCATTGGGGACATTTCGGCAAGCTGTTCATGGTTGTTCCTTCCTCTTCGATTCTCGCATACGTTTCCCTTCCCTTTGGGAAGGCGAACGAACGTACCACACTTCATTCGTGCCGTAAAGGGGGGTGACGATAGGCGCCCCTGTGCAAATCTTGAACAATACCGGTTTATCCCGGTTTGCGGTGCAGGGAGCGCCCTTCGCCGACGGTTGTCTGTTCAGATGCTCAACAGCGCACGAAAAATCATCCCCATTTAATCACCATAAAAAACAACATGTTACAATTTTTTTACCCATGGCATCCCTCTTGCTCTATCCGATTGCAGCGTCAGGCCCGATTCCCGTTTTTTGGCCTACCAAAACGGTCAATAAACTTGTTGACAATATCACACAGAAATGTCATTAACACTCGTTGAATATATAAATTAGCCATTTATAACTTATTATGCATGCAAAACAAGGCACCGGCCAGCGTATGGCGCTTCTGCAGACCGGGTGTCCACAGAGGGGGAAGAAATGGGATCCAGTTCTTCGCGGCCGCCAAGGAAGTTTTGCCAACGTTCGTTATGCATGCTGTTTACCCTGGTATTGCTTCTTGGCCTTCTTGGGCCGGGCGTGGCGTCGGCAGCGCCTGCCGTAACCGCGGTAACGCCGCCGGCCGGAGCAACCGATGTCCCGGTCACGGCCACGGTCGGCGCATCGTTCAGCGATCCGATGGACCCGGCGACCATAACCCCCGGCAGCATCACCCTGTCGGAACCGGTCGGCATCAAAGCCGTTGCTGCCGGTTACAACTACACGGTGGCCCTCAGCGGCAACGGCACCGTCACCGGATGGGGCTATAACGGCTCCGGCCAGACCATGGCGCCCAACGGGCTCGGCGGTGTCACGGCCATTGCCGCAGGAACGAACCATGTCGTAGCGTTGAAGAGCGACGGGACCGTCGTCGCCTGGGGTGACAATGGCTTGGGCCAGGCATCGGTCCCGGCCGGCCTCTCGGGGGTGACCGCCATCGCAGCGGGCGCAAACTTCACGCTCGCGCTCAAAAGCGACAAGACGGTGGTGGCCTGGGGCGAGAACACCGCTGGCCAGACTGACGTCCCCGGCGGACTGTCCAACGTCATCCGCATAGCTGCCGGCAACTCCCATGCCCTTGCTCTGAAGGCCGATGGCACGGTGGTCGCCTGGGGGGGCAACGCCTCCGGCCAGGCGACGGTTCCGTCCGCCCTTTCCGGAGTGACCGCAATTGCGGCCGGATTCGAGCACTCGGTGGCCCTCATGTCGGACGGAACCGTCATCGCCTGGGGTGCGAACGGCAGCGGCCAGGTCGCGGTGCCGGCCGGCCTCGCCGGGGTCGTCGCCGTTTCGGCGGGCCCGAACTACACCCTGGCCCTCAAGGATGACGGGACCGTCGTTGCCTGGGGCGACAACAGCCATGGCCAGACCGACCTTCCCGCCGGGCTCGTCGGCATCGCGGCCATTGCCGCCGGCGACTACCATGCCGTGGCGCTGAAAAACGACGGCACGGTGATCTCCTGGGGGGACAACTCCTGCAGCCAGACCACTCTTCCGGCCGGGCTTACCGGAGTGACGTCGGTCGCTGCGGGCTCGGGACATACGGTGGCCCTCAAGAGCGGCGGCACACTGTTCGCGTGGGGGTACAACAGCGACGGGCAAGCCGCCATACCGCCGGGGGTCGCGGGAGTCACCTCGGTTGCAGCAGGCTCCGCCCACACCATTGCCCTCAAGGACGACGCAACCGTCGTCGCCTGGGGAAAGAACGGCTCCGGTCAGGCCACCGTTCCCGCAAACCTCGCGGGAGTTGTGGCCATTGCTGCAGGAGACTATCACTCCGTGGCAGTAAAGAATGACGGCACGGTCGTCGCCTGGGGGCTCAATACCGACGGCCAGTCCACGGTCCCGACCGGGCTCTCCGGGGTGACGCACGTTGCCGCCGGTTCTGCCCACACGGTGGCGCTCAAGGGTGATGGCACCGTCGTCGCCTGGGGCAGCAACGCGTACAACGCGACGTCGGTACCGGTCGGGCTCTCCGGGGTGAGCGCCATAGCGGCCGGAGGCTATCACACGGTGGCCCTGAAGAGTGACGGTACGCTCTCCGCCTGGGGCGAAAATACGTCGGGCCAGAGCACCATCCCCCCGGGACTCGCCGGCGTCGTTGCCGTTGCCGCCGGCAACTCGCACTCGGCGGCCCTCAAAAGCGACGGAACGGTGGTGGCCTGGGGGGCCAACAATCTCGGCCAGAGCACGGTGCCGGCCGGACTCTCCGGGGTAGTCGGCATCGCAGCGGGAAGTGATTTTACCGTTGCCCTGAAAAACGACGGCACGTTGGCAGGCTGGGGAAACAACAAGCTCGGCCAGGCCACGATCCCGCACGACCCCTCCGTTCAGCCTCTCGAAGCAGCCATAAGTTTCAGCACCGCGAACAACAGCGCCACCCTCACCCCCACGGCAGCACTGCCCCGGGCAACGACCCTGACCGCCACCGTTAACACGGGGGTACGCTCTCTCGAAGGGACCCATCCGGCGGCCGACTATTCCTGGCGCTTCACAACCGTTGCTCCCGCGGTCACCACGGCGACGCCTCCGGGGGGCACGTATGCGGCGGCGCAGAACGTAACACTCACGGCAAACAAGCCCGCCACCATTTACTACACCACCAACGGCAACGACCCCACCGTCTCCTCGGCCGTTTATTCCGCACCGATCCGCATCTCGGTCACCACGCCGCTCAAGTTCTTTGCCAAGGACGCGGCGGGGAACAGCGAAACGCCGCAGACGGCAATCTACA
>DATDMX010000103.1:0-2596 GCA_036518575.1 Geobacteraceae bacterium
ATTGCGCAGTTCCTCCTCGGCCATCTCCTTCATCTCGGGGTCGGAGAGGAGTTCCCGGTTGCCGTCGATCTCGGCAAGCACCCGCTTGTACCTGCGAAAGGCGGCCACCAGTTCGGAGAGGTCGGAGTGTTCACGGGAATACTTGCGGAACTCGGTCTGGTTGGCGATCACCGCCGGGTCGGAGAGGAGCGACTCCAGCTCCTCGTAGCGCCGTTCAAGTTCTTCTATCTTTTCGAACATCAATTAGCCTCTTGTTTCAGGGATGTCAATTTTTCGCAAGGTCAAGGCGACGGAGGAATCCCGCGGAGGCGTAGCAGCGCTACGCCGCACAAGGAGATTCCGAACGTCAACGCAGAGATTGCGAAAAAGTGGCATCCCCGCTATATCACCAGCCGGTCGTCCTTGTACTCCCCATTCACCTCCAGCGCCTCCTCCAGGGAACGGATCGCCACCTCCAACTGGCTGTCGTCCGGTTCCCGCGTGGTGAGCCGCTGAAGTCCCAGCCCCGGGGCGATGAGGAACCGGACGATCGGCGAGTTCTCGTTCTTCGCGCTCCACTTGAGGAGCTCGTAGGAGACTCCGGCAATGAGCGGCAGGAACACCACCCGGGAGGCGGCCTTGAGGTAGAAGGGCCAGAGCTTGGGGATGAGGGAGAAGATGACGATGCTCACGAGCATGACGATGAGGAGAAAGCTCGTGCCGCAGCGGGGGTGAAGCCGGCTGTAGCGGCGCACGTTCTCCACGGTGAGCGGCACTCCCGCCTCAAAGGCGAAGATCGACTTGTGCTCGGCACCGTGGTACTGGAAGACCCGCTGGATGTCGCTCATCCGGGAGATGGACCATATATAGACGAGGAAGATGGCCACGCGGATCACGCCGTCCACCAGGTTGAAGACGATATTGGACGAGCCGATGAGGGGAACGAGAAGCTTGGTCAGGTAGAGCGGGAGGATGAAAAAGAGGAGAATGCCGCAGCCAAAGGCAAAGGCCATGGTTCCTCCCATGGCGAGAGGCGAAAGCTCCTCCTTCTCCTCCCCCTCGGCCATCGCCTCGTTGGCGGAGAAATTGAGGGCCTTGATGCCGGTCACCAGAGAGGAGAAGAGTGCCACGGCCCCGCGCACGATGGGGAGCTTCACCACCGGGTAGCGTTCCCCGAGGGGGACGACCAGGTCCCGTTTCACCACGATCTCACCGGTGGGGCGACGCACCGCAATGGCCATGCTGCGGGGTGCCCGCATCATGACCCCCTCGATGACCGCCTGTCCGCCGATATTGATTTTTGCCATTACCGCCTCAGCATTTCTTTTCGTAGGGGCGCTGCGTGCTGCGCCCTTCTCGGCACGTGTACCATGACAATCAGGGCGCGGCAAGCAGCGCCCTACATGTTACGGAATCGCTCCCGGATAGCCGCCGCCTGGCCACAGGTCATGCTCCCCTCCGGGCAGGCACCGGCGAGACATTCCGGCCCGGCGTCACGGAAGATGACCGGCGCCTCCGCCTTCACCAGGAGGAGCATCTCGCAGGCTAGTGCCCGGATCTCCCACTGGGCCCTCTCGCAGCAGCGCAGGGCGAAGAAGTGGAGGAGTTCCCGGGCGTTCATGGTGACCATGATCTTCGTCTCCGCGGCATTGGGGAGAACGAACCGGGCGTCTTCAGCCGGCACACCGTCATCCACAAGCTCCCGGTACGCAGCGGCGCAGGCCGCCATGGCCCGGTCAAAGCTCGCACGGCGCAGCGGCGACATCGCAATGCTGTCCGGGAGCACGGCAGGAAAGCCGTCTCCGCCGAAGGCGACATAGCGCTGGGACTGCTGCGAGTAGGAGGCGAGCCGGTGACGGACGAGCTGATGGCTCGCGGCCCTGGATATCCCCTCGATACCGAAGGTGAAGGAGACGTGCTCCAGCACCGACTGGTGCCCGAGGGACATGATCTTTTCCAGAAAACGGGTGATATCGGCGGAGGAAAGCTTTTCCTTCAGCTCATCGATACCGGCAGGGGAATAGCAGAGGCGGGCGGCAAGGGCTACCGTCCTCTCGGGGTCGGGGGTGTATTGCAGCAGGACAACCTTCATTGATCTCCTTTACTCCGGCAAGGGAGGAAAAAAGTGCCGCACAAACAGATAAGGGGATTTCGCCATGGCCAAAATCCCCTTCATCGAATCCCGTAGCCCAAGGGGCTGGTTTACATGCCGTAGCGCTTCTTGAACCGCTCGACGCGACCTGCGGTATCCACGAGCTTCTGCTTGCCGGTGAAGAACGGATGGCAGGCGGAGCAGATTTCGGTGCTGATCTCCGATTTCGTGGAACGGGTCTGGAAGGTGTTGCCGCACAGACACTTCACCGTCACTTCCGCATACTTGGGATGGATTCCTTCTTTCATATCTGCCTCCTTGCAAGGGCGCACCGGCCCACGCTTCATGGTGATGGTCACTCGGAAAGGTTAAAAGTTAGCACCGCCAACCTTTTTTTTCAAGCATTTTTTCTCGACAACTCCGCGATCGGCGTATCCCGGCCGTGGCCGCGGCACGGCGTCGCCTACCGGCTCATGGAGTCGAGGAAATCCTGATTGCTCTTTGTCTCGGCCAGCTTGGAGATGA